>JBFHKI010000064.1:0-9241 GCA_041595415.1 Pseudomonadales bacterium
GACCATGGCGTTAAGGTTGGCTCCGTCTATATACACCTGGCCACCATGTTGGTGTACGAGTTCGCATATGTCCTGGATAGCTGTTTCAAAAACCCCGTGTGTTGAAGGGTAGGTGAGCATAGCGGCTGCCAGATTTTCACTGTGCAATTCGGCTTTGGCTTTAAAGTCTCCGATATCCACATTGCCGTTATCGTCGCAGGCGACAACCACCACCTGCATACCTGCCATTTGGGCACTGGCAGGATTGGTTCCGTGTGCGGATTCGGGAAGCAGACAGATTTTTCGATCCTCGCCACGGCTTCTGTGGTACGCCGCTATGGCCAGCAGACCGGCGTATTCACCCTGGGAGCCAGCATTGGGTTGCAGGGATACCGCATCGTAACCGGTACAGGCACAGAGCATTTGTTCCATTTGTTCTATCAGTTGTTGGTATCCGCGAGTTTGTTCCGCCGGGGAGAAGGGGTGAATTTGCGAAAATTCGGGCCAACTTATCGGCGCCATTTCAGCTGCTGCATTGAGTTTCATAGTGCAAGAGCCCAGGGGAATCATGGCCTGGTCGAGGGCCAAATCCTTGCTTTGCAAGCGTTGCAGGTAACGCATAAATTCGGTTTCGCTGCGGAAATTATGGAACACCTCATGCTGCATATAGGCTGAATCACGGCTCAGGTCGGGGCCGTATAACGCCTCGGCTTCATTTGTCAGCGTGGGAAGCTCAAACAATTCGCAAAGTCTTTGCAAATGGCTTTCGGTGTGGGTTTCGTCAAAGCTGATACAGATAGATGATCCCAGATTCCTGAGGTTCACTCCGGCTTTTTGCGCGCGCTCAAGGAGGCTGTCAGTTTTATCTCCAGTGCGAATTTCCAGTGTGTCGAAGGCGCTGTTATTGGCCAGCTGATAGCCTGCGGTTTGAAGGGATTTGGCAAAGCGTGAGCAGAGATTATGTGTGCGTATCGCAATATTCCTCAAACCCTCGGGACCGTGGTAGACAGCATAGGCGGCTGCAATAACAGCCAGTAATACCTGTGATGTACAGATGTTGGAGGTGGCCTTCTCGCGGCGGATATGTTGTTCCCGTGTCTGCATTGCCATACGCAGGGCCGGTCTGCCACGGCTGTCCTTGGATACGCCGATAATACGTCCGGGCGCCGAGCGCTTGAACTTGTCCTGAAAGGCAAAAAACGCTGCGTGCGGGCCACCAAAGCCCATGGGTACTCCAAACCTCTGACTGCTACCGATAACTATATCGGCTGCCATTTCACCTGGTGGTTTTAACAGGGTTAACGCCAGCAAGTCCGTGGCTACAATAGCCAGAGCATCCTTATCGTGGGCCGCCTGAATGACAGTGCCCGGGTTGTTGACTTGACCTTGGCTTGCCGGGTACTGGATCAGCACCGCAAAACATTCAGGTAGTTGGGCATAGGGGTCGCCCACTACCACCTCATAACCAAAATACCTTGCCCGGGTTTTTACCACTGCGATAGTTTGAGGGTGACAATTGTGATCGACAAAGAAGGTGTCGGACTTGTTCTTTCGCTGGCTTCGCCGAGCCATGGACATAGCTTCTGCAGCCGCTGTACCTTCGTCAAGCAATGAGGCGTTAGCAATAGGCATAGCGGTCAGATCACAGACCATCTGCTGGAAGTTCAACAGCATTTCCAATCGTCCCTGGGATATTTCCGCCTGATAGGGAGTGTAGGCGGTGTACCAGCCCGGGTTTTCCAGGATCTGGCGCTGTATTACCGCCGGGGTAAGACAGCCGTAATAACCCTGTCCCAGAAAGTTATCGGCTATGACATTCTGTTGGGCAAGGTTTTTGATCTCGGTCAGCGCTTGTGATTCGGATATCCCATCCTTGACCGCTATCGCATCGGTTTTCAGAATGGCCTTTGGTACAGTTTGCTGGATCAACTCCTGGCGGGAACTCAGACCGATGGCGGCGAGCATATGAGTTTCATCTTTTTCGGAGATACCGATGTGTCGGGGAACAAAGGGGCTGTATGAATGCACTGGTGCGTGAAGTCCTGTAGATAATTTGCCGAGCTGGCGTTCGGCTTTTGATTGTTGGTAAATTGCGGGATTCTAACCTAAAAGCCCACCCGACTTCGCCCCGACTGACAAGAAATCGGGATATGCGCGGAGTTTGCTTTCAGGCTTTGTATTCTATGCTCAAGATTCTATGAAACCGGATGCCTGTAGGACTTTCAAAACGCACCTCGTCATCTGCAGACTTACCCAGTAAAGCCCGGGCGAGGGGGGCGTCGATGCTGATGTGTTTTTTTTCGGTATCAATTTCATCCGGCCCGACAATGGTGACAGTCAGGGTACTGCCGTCCTCATCTTCCAGTTCGACACAAGCGCCAAAATAGATTTTGCTCTGATCTGCGGGCTTTTGGTCAATGACGCTGAGGTGTTTGATACGTTTTTGCAGATATCGGACTCGACGGTCAATTTCCGCCAAACGTCGCTTGCCGTAAATATAATCGCCGTTCTCCGAACGATCGCCATTTTTGGCGGCAGCTGAAACGACAGCGGTCACCTGAGGGCGCTCGACTTTCCAGAGTTGATCTAACTCCGCTTCAAGAGCAGCGAACCCGGAAGGGCTGATTACGGCTGTACTGTTTGGACTGGGTGGTCGCCAACGGCTCATATATTGGGGTTCTTCAGGGTCGGTATAATCTGGGCTGTAATTATAGCCGAGGGTTATCTGTTTTGATTTCCAGACCGATACATAGGAAACAATGGACAGCGTCGGATAATGAATCCGAAAACTGACAGCTTTATCAATATTTGGTTAACAGTTCTAAAATAAAAAAGTGTTTATGAGAGCGCCACTTCAGATCATTATTGAACTTGATCTTTGATTGTGACAGATCAATCTGGAGTTGGGTGTTATAGGGATATACTTCGCTGGCGACATTTTTATAGCATCAGGGTGGGGGATCCAATGCATACAATATTCAGAATTATCAGTTTTGCTTCGATTATGGTTCTCACTGTGCCAGTCCAGGCACATCATTCTTTTTCTTCTACTTTTACTGACGAAATTATCAGCGTCGAGGGCGTTTTTGATCGAATGAGCTTCACTAACCCTCACGTTATTATTTATTTCACCGTGACGGACGAAAACGGTCAGCAGCAAGAATGGATGAGTGAGGGTGGTGCGGCCACCCTGAAACGTCGCGAAGGTTGGGATCGAGAAACTTTGGTAAAGGGTGATCATATTCGAGTTACAGGTAATTCCACTCACAATGGTTCACCGATGGTTTCCATGGAGGTTGTAGAGTTTATTGACCCGCAAACCGGTTCTGTTGTGGGTTTGCCAGGCTCTGAAGATCGGGCACCTTATGTTCATAGCACAACTGCTATGCAGCTGCCCGATGGACGCCCAAATTTAACTGGTTATTGGGCGAGTACGCGCCGTGCCGGTACAAGGCCTGCCAATACCCCTGTGCCTCTAAACGAAACAGGGGCTGCCTTGCAGGCCCAGTATGATATAAAAGACGACCCACAGGTCCAATGTGAAGCCCCTGGATTGGTTCGGCAGGTTGGTACTCCGCATCCAGTACGGATCGAACAGTTCGATGATCGGGTGGTACTTTCCTACGAGGAGTATGGTGGTGTGCGCACGGTCTACTTCGATGATCGCAATTTGGTCGGCGGTGCACACAGTAACTTCGGTCAATCGATAGCTCGCTACGAAGATCAGAAACTCATCATCGAAACAAGCCAACTGCTGGGTAATGTGTCAAGCGGACGAGGTAATCGGTTATCGGATCAAACCAAAACTGTAGAAACCTATTCCCGCTTAGCGGATGCCGATGGTGCTTCCGGATTGAATTTGGAAATAGTAATCACCGACCCGGGACACCTGTCAGCACCCTGGGTGCGAAGTTGGCAAAAATACTTTACGCCAGAGCATGAATTTATCGAAGTAGACTGTCATAAGCCTTTGGCCTACTGATTATTGCTCCCTTCTAGGGTTCTGAACTGTGGAAGGGGCGCTACATAACAAACTAGCAAATAGCATATTTGGGGAAATTAAAATGCGTAAAATTATCCATATAGGCCTAATCCTGGGCCTTTTTCTGAGTGCTTCGAACATCCAGGCACACCATTCATTTTCAGCAACTTTTACCGATGAAGAAATTACGGTTGAGGGTGTTGTGGATCGAATGAGTTTTACCAATCCACACGTTATCGTTTATTTCAATGTAACTGACGAAGACGGCAACCAGCAGGAGTGGATGAGTGAGGGTAGTGCAGCAACCCTTATGCGTAACCGAGGCTGGACACGCGACACCTTGGTTGAGGGTGACTATATTCGAGTGACCGGTAATTCAACCCGCAACGGTTCGCCTATGGTATCCATGGGAACTCTGGTTATGGTTGACCCTGCAACCGGAGCAGTTCTTGGTGCGCCGGGTGAAGAGACAACCCAGGTGGCCGCAGCAGTGGATCAGACTCTACCCTTGGTTCGCGCAGATGGTCTCCCCAATCTCACTGGCGCATGGACGAATGCCATTCGTGATCGTGGTCCGGGGGGAGCAGGGCGGCCAGATGCTGGTGGTCCAGGCGCCGGTGGGCCAGGTGGTGAAAGAGGGCCTGGTGGCGGCAGATCAGCAATGCCATACAATGAAATTGGTGCCGCCTTGCAGGCAGAATATGATCCGATTAACGATCCACAGGTACAATGTGAGCCACCAGGATTGGTTCGTCAGGCTGGTTTTACACCACATCCAGTCAAAATCGAACAGTTCGACGACCACGTAGTTATTTCATATGAAGAATATGGAAGTGTGCGCACTATCTATTTCGACGACCGTGATCTGGTGGGTGGTGAACATACACACCTTGGTCAGTCGATCGCCCGCTACGAAGGTCAAAAGCTTATCGTAGAGACTACGCATCTACGTTCTAATCTGACCAACCCGGGCGGCAATGCACTCAGTGATCAGACCACCACCGTGGAAACCTATTATCGTGCCCCCGATGCAAATGGCCGATCCTTCCTGACTCTGGAAATGGTGATAACCGATCCGGGCTATTTGACCGAACCCTATACCATGAGCTGGACGAAGCCCTATACAGCCGATTATGAGTTCATCGAGGTGGATTGTCATAAACCTCTGGCCTACTGATTAATCAAGTGCAAAACCAAAAAAAGGCGCCTTCCAAGGGCGCCTTTTTTGTAAGGAATGTGCAGTTATAGAGTATTTCCGTCTAACAAATTGATGCGAATCATGATTGTTTTGCCTTGGAGTTGTTCTGGAACTGCCAATTTTTATACTTGGAATTCCTTATAACGGACCAGCGAATTCGAGTATTCAATGAATAAAAAATTCTTTTTTATATTCCTTATGGGAATTTTTATCCCCTTTACATCTGCTCAGGCACATCATGCCTTTGCTGCAACTTTTACCAACGATACAACAACCGTTGAAGGTTATGTAACTGAGCTCAAATTTAACAATCCTCACGTGCGTGTGAATTTCGATGTTACGGATGAAAGTGGAGAAACAACTCAATGGGTATCTGTAGGTGGATCGGCAACCACTCTCAGGCAAGTGGGTTGGAGTCGAACTACTTTGCAAGAAGGTGACTATATTCGTATTACCGGAAATACGTCCAGGAATGGTTCTCCCATGGTATCTATGGGTACTGTTGAGGTGCTGGACCCGGAAAGCGGCGCTGTGCTGCGTGTTCCTGGTACGGAGGAAAATAGTAGTTATGCGGCTGTGGAGACTGGTAAAAATACTGTTCCTATGACGCTTGATAATGGACTGCCCAATCTGACTGGGTATTGGGTTATGGGTAGCATGGGTCGGCCCTCAGACTCTGAATCTGCGGGCGGTCCGCCTCCCGGTGGTATGGGTGCGCCGGAAGCCGGCGTTGACCGGGGTGAGCGAGCCGGTGGCCCCCCCAATGCTGCCGAAGGTCCAGCCCCTTACAATGAAGTTGCTGCTGCCATACAGGCAGAAGTTGATCTGGCCGATGACCCTCAGGTTCAATGTGAGTTGCCTGGTCTGGTACGTCAGGCTGGTTTTACACCTCACCCGGTGCGTATCGAACAGTTTGATGATCGAGTTGTTATTTCTTATGAAGAATACGGCGGTGTACGGACGGTTTACTTAGATAAACGCGATATGGTGGGTGGTGAAAAAACTAATCTCGGTCAGTCATGGGCGCGCTATGAAGAAGATAAACTGATCATAGTGACCAATAACCTGTTATCAAATTGGTCCAGCCCGATGGGTCAAATTCTTAGCGATCAGGTAAGCACGGTGGAAACTTACAGCCGCTTACCAGATGTGAATGGTACTTCTGTATTGAGTATGAGAATGGTGATCACGGATCCACTCTATCTGACGGATACCTGGTCCATGGCTTGGCAAAAATACTACAGTGAGGGTTATGAGTTTATTCCCGTGGCGTGTGAAAAACCGCTTTAAGAGAATAACTGTCACGTTAAGACAGGCGCCTATAGAGGCGCCTTTTTTTATTTGCAGTTGGCGATTGTGAGATCCGTTATTGTGGAATCCGTATCAAAATCGAATATTTTCCCATAGAAGGCTAATTCCGCATTGAAGGAATGGGTAAGGGCTCCGGCACTGCGAAAACCGTGCCCCTCATCCGGGTAAGTTACGTAAGCAATGGGTAGGCCTTTTTGCTGCAGGGCATCCACCATCATTTGCGCCTGATTCGGCGGCACGACTTTATCTTTTAATCCTTGAAAGAAGATCACCGGACAGCTGATTTGATCGATATAGTGGATGGGGGAGCGGCGGTCATATTCTGCAGCTCCCTCTGGCAAAGGAGCGATTAATGAGTCTGCGTAACGAGCTTCGAATTTATGGGTTTCTCCGGCCAGTACACGCAGATCGGCAATACCATAGAGACAGCCTGCAGCGGAAAAGGTGTCGTGAAAGGCGAGGGCGCTCAAAACTGTAAATCCCCCAGCGCTTGAACCGCGAATGATGCATTTGTCCGGGTCAACCCAGCCAGCTTCAGCGGCGTATTGGGCGGCGGCACAGGCGTCTTCTACATCATAAATACCCCATTTGCTATCAAGCAGGCTGCGGTACTCACGACCATACCCGGTGCTTCCACGGTAATTGATATCAAATACCGCAAATCCGCGGCTGGTCCAGAATTGCACTTTCAGGTTCATTGCAGTTGTAGTTGCAGCGGTTGGCCCTCCATGACAGAGCACAATCAGGGGTGGCTTCGTTCCATCCAAACCACAATAATCCGGGTTGAACGGGGCGTAAAAAAAGCCGTGGGCCGACATGGCGTCCGTGGTGGAAAATTCCACTGCTCTGCCCAGAGAGATCGAATTTTCAGGGATAGGGAGTTTGGACGAGGCCTTGATTTCCTGTGCCTCAAGCTCCTCTGCTCCAAAGCGATATATTTTGGCTGCAGAGGTGGGGTTGGCCGCCAATACCAGAACTTCTCTTTCTCCGCCTGAAATATGCAAAACAGAACTGAGGTCGACATCTATCGGTTCGCTGCGCCCATCTTTCAGGTTCAACTTCTGTAGTTCCCATATACCTTTTGTACAAAGGGCACAGACAGCGGTTTCCTCATCCAGGAACGCATATGTTTGCATACCAAACTGCCAGAGAGGTAAACCACATTCACCGGCAAAACGAGATATTTGACGGTTGCCATTTGCATTATGGCGATAGAGATTCCAGAGGTTATCGATATCCGAGCAATAATACAGACTTCCGTCCGGGTGCCATTCAGGTTGGAAAACGGCTTGTTCGGTATCGCCAGAGACCTTTACCGGATTGTGTAACTCTTGGTCTATAAACTCTGCCAGCCATAGTTGGGTAGCGAACCAGGGCATATCAGGGTGATTCCACTGAATCCAGCAGAGCTGACTGCCATCACATGACAGGCGTGGGTAGGCATAAAAGTCGGCGCCACTGACCAAGCTTCTAGGCTCTGGTGGTTCAGCTTTACCGGGCAGGGGAATGTCAACTATGGAGGTTACCGGTTCACCATCGACTCGATGATCTTCACATACGGCCATAACTGAACGGGTTTTCGGGTTCCATTCAAGATCTGCATAGCGGCGCTGATCCTGGGGCGTGAGAAGTTTTGGTTCTCCAGCAGTAAACAAAGGTAAGTGATATATCTGTTGATCACTGGCGTTTACAAAAAACAGTTTGTCCTGGCCCAAGCAATAACAACGCCCGCCGTATTCATGTACCGAAGAGCGCGCTGAATAGGGGGCGGGTATCAGATCTTCTTCCAGACCATTCGCATTGCGTCTGACAATGACACATCGACCCTGTTCATTTGGTCGTGATTCGAGCCAGTAAATATCCTTTTTGTAGCGGCGAGGATCCGACAGCCCAAGACTGTTTGATGCCATCATCTCGGCCCCGATAGGGGATGTCCATGAGCCAAATTCTCTTGGGCTCTTCATTCTTAACCACCCGCCAGTTTGACTTCGAACTGTTTGGCTTCGAGTAGACTTTTGATTTTGTCTCTGTGATCGCCCTGAATCTCAATATGACCTTCTTTGACAGATCCTCCGGTGGCACAGCAGGATTTCAGGTATTTGCAGATTTCTTTTAACTGATCGGTGGGAATACCCTGTACTACCGAGACCGCTTTGCCGCCACGACCTTTGGTTTCGCGCTGTA
The DNA here is from genome assembly GCA_041595415.1 of Pseudomonadales bacterium. Lineage (GTDB taxonomy): Bacteria > Pseudomonadota > Gammaproteobacteria > Pseudomonadales > GM7GCV1 > JABJGI01. The sequence goes on from JBFHKI010000064.1 coordinate 8,655, forward strand.
TGCGCACGATGCCATCGGCTGTTGGGGGGGATGGTTGCGAGGGATTATTTTTTATACGGCCCTGATCCGTGGAATACACCAGGCGAGAATTTTGACTCATGACATACCAGTTAGTTTGTTATCAGTGCATTATAAGAGCTGAAGCAGCCAAGGTAACCACAGGCCAAGCCCGGATTTATGAAACATAACGAAAAGCAGCAAAGTATTTACCACATCATTTTTGGCACAGATACACCCGGTGGAAAAGCCTTTGATCTGGCCTTGATATATCTGATTCTTATCAGTGTGGCTGCGGTTATGCTCGAATCCATAGATCCGATTCGTCAGCGTTTTCAGATGGGGCTGGACGTTATCGAATGGGTGTTCACCATACTTTTTACCATAGAATATGGATTGCGGATCTATAGTCATCCTACGCCGCGCAAATACATTTTTTCCTTTTTTGGATTTATTGATCTGGTATCCATCTTGCCAACATATCTGGCGCTTTTTATTGGTGGTGCCGAATCGCTGATCATCATTCGTTTACTTCGGGTGATGCGCATTTTCCGTGTGTTAAAGCTGATTGAATACGTCTACGAAGCAAA
>JBFHKI010000065.1:0-9236 GCA_041595415.1 Pseudomonadales bacterium
GCAGTCATATTCTTCGGATTTATCTATCCGGGTTGATTGTCAGAAATATCTGGGAAATTCAGAGAAGCTTAGTGTGGTTACCCCCAATCCTGAATTGAAGGTATGGATTGAGGCGCTGGAGGATGTGCATTGTGCCGCTTCTTCAGCAACAGTGGATTTTCAGGCCAGTTCTCAGTTGTTCGTCGCGGACATTTGCCCGATTGTGACTAGTGATCCAGCGGAAGCTTTTTCAATAGTGAGCGGGAACCTTGATGTGGATTTCTCCTGTGAAGGCTACTGACTGGAGCGCGTGCATTTAAAGGATAAAGTTACTCGTATTTTTTATCTATCTGACTGAAACTCCGCTCGTTTGTTCGGACTTGATTAAGCTGTCTTGTTACGAAGGAATTCAACTAGTGACAAACCAGCTGGGCATCCAGCTCGGCGAGCAGAACCTCCATATCTTGCATCAGGTAACCCACTGAAGTGGAGTTCAGCCCGTTATAAAAGCCCCGGACAAGGCGCTAAGTGGCTCATCACAGGTCGCGGAACTTGTGCTGCCATCTGTATCGCTATCAGTGACAGTCACATCTGATGAGACGCTGTCGCCAGAAGATGATCCGCCACCACATGCAGTCAAGAAAAAGGCCGCTATAACTCCGGTTAACAAAGTGCCAAGTGTTTTTGAATCAATCATAGCTCGCCCCTTTTATTGGTTTTTAGCCAAGTTACTTAACAAAAGTGAACAAACTTTGTAGGAAATGTGCTTTGTAAGAGGTTGTTTTGTGCAAATTGAAAAGGGGGGAGTTCAGTAGCAACTCACAAATTTAAATCAAGAATCGGCTTTGGGTTCGTTTTTTAGCCAGGCCACCAGTAGATAGACAAAAGGGGTGTCGATTATGGCGATGCCCACCTTGAACAGCCAGTAACCCAGAGTCATGCTGACAAAGGCCGACAGTGACATGCGCTCGGAGGCAAATATATAAAAGGCGATGCTGTTGAATACCAGACTGTCCACCAACTGGGAACTCATGGTACTGAGATTATTGCGCAACCAGAGATGCCTGCCGCCGGTGACTTTGCGCCAGAAGCTGAAGGCCCAGACATCGTGCATCTGCGCCAACAGATAGGCCAGTATGGAGGCCAGCACGATCAGGGGTACCGCATTTAAAACTTTTTCCAATGCCGCCTGATCCTGATAGCTGGGGGAGGGTGGCAGATGCACAGCGATCTGGCTGAATATCAGGATCAAAATGCTAGCCAATAACCCCATCCACACTACGAAGTAGGCCCGCTTTCGCCCATATACCTCACCAATGACATCGGTGATGGGAAAGGTCAACCAGTAGGTCATTATGCCGCCGGAAAGGGTCAGGCCGGCGACAGTCCAGAGTTTGGCGCTTACCACCTGGATAAATCCCATGCAGACGACAAATACACTGAGCATCAAGAGAAATTTAATCTCCCTTGGCGGCAATTCCGGATCGAGCAGGACTTTCTCTGTCACTTGGCGATGTCCTCAAGTATTTGCAACAGTTCGACCGTTGCACTGACCTGGGGTACATGATCAGTGTTGATTTTGTGTACTTTGGCTCCGGGGCTCATTGTCAACATGCAATCCTGAAGCGCTGCGGGAACGCTGTTGTCCTGTTCCAGATAGATGTAATGGCGTTTTACCGAGTCAAAATTTTCGGCAGTCAAACTGTTTACCAGATTCCAGCCCGGTATGGGGTGGGGCAGGAATTTTTCGATCAGGGGGGCGGAGACTTGCGGGTCGCAGCAGTTGAAGAATATCGGGTGCAGATTGTCTTTTTTCAGTGATACATAGTCACCGCTGGCATCGAATTGCACTTCCAGACTGGCACCAACCTCCACACCTTCGCCGTATACCTGATGACAAAGCTGGGGGAAGGTCATTCCGCTTGGCAGCATAAAACCGGCCACATAGACCAGAGAGTCAATCAAATCGGGTCTGGCTTCGGCAACCTGAGAAATCACCATACCGGAGCCGCTGTGGCCCACCAGACAGACCGGTGCCCCGGCGGACAACTGCTCAATTTGTGAGATAACAAAATCGACGTAGCAATCCAGGTTGATTTCGGCAGCGGGCCGTCCGTCCAGTTGGCCGGGCAGGGTGGGTGCAGCTATCTTTAAACCCGCCTGCTGCAAAGCCGGGACTACGGGGTCCCAGACCCAGTTGGCGGCCCAGGCCCCGTGGACCAGCAGAACAGGGCTAGGCACCGGCATCTCGGGCAAATTGATGCAGAAGCTCCAGATAGTGTTGCTTGTCTTCCTCCGGCATCCAGGCACCTTCAAAAGCTCGTTGCTGGAAGGCGATCAGCTGCTCGGCGCTGTACTGGTTCTCTTCGTAGAAGGCGCGGATCATGTCGCTCAGGAAGAAGCCGATAAAGTAGCCGGGGTCGTCGGTGTTGATGGTGGTTTGCAGTCCGGCCTCGGTCATTTCATCTATGCGGCGGGTATAGAGTTTGAAGCCGCTGTCTTCATAGAGATTGGGGTTGTTGGAATAGAGGGTTGCACCACAGACAGTAAAGGTAACTTCCCGTTCGCGGGCGACGGGAAGAAGCTCCGGTGTATCCATAATATTGATACCGTGGTCGATACGGCCCACCTTGAGTTGGTTGAGCAGAAAATCGAGATTTTTGTCGTAATCCAGTTCGTAACGGTCGATATGGCCGGAGATTCGGAAGCCCATTTCTCGGGCTTTTTCCATAGCCGGACGCAGTTTTTCGGCATAGCCCGATTCCGGTCCGTTATCCATGCCCACACCCAGAATATGATCCTTCCAGCGAGCAGCGTTTTCGAGCGTTTCAAGAGCCGATTCACGGGATTTGTCGCGGTGGAACTGCATGCTCAGCTCGATGCGTATGCCGAGAATTTCTTTGGCATCGGTGATGGCGCGGGTGATGCCAGTCATCATGGTGTCGAACTCTATGCCGCGGCTGGTATGGCCCTGGGGGTCAAACATCAGCTCTGTGTAGACTACGTTGTTTTCCATCTGCCGCACGGCAAATTCCCAGGCCACTTCGTAAAAGTCCTGCTCGGTGATAATGGTGCTGCGCGCTCGCGCCAGTCCGTCGAGGAACTGGGTCAATACCGAGCCCGCCAGCATCTGTTTGATGCCGTCGATGCTATCGGGAATGCCCTCCACCTGATTGCGACGCGCCAGTTGCAAAATTTTTGCCGGGGTCAGTGTGCCTTCATAGTGGACATGCAGTTCGGCCTTGGGCATGGCGTGGATAAAGTGATGCATGTTCATCACGTAGTCGGGGTCATCGCGACCGTAGCGGTGGGAAAGGGACAGGTTTTGACCACCTGTATCTACATTGGACATATCTTGAAGTTCCGATTGGGCAATTGCTCCGTTGCTGAGTATTGAACTAAGGCAGAGAAGCAATGCAGATATCTGTTTGTATTTCATTGCGTTACCTGATCAAGGCGCCGGGCCGGTCAATGCGGCAGCGGCGCGGGCGCGATCGGTACGGGTATCGATTTCCTTACGCACCTCTGATTCATCAAAGGTCAGCAGGGTGGTACCTTCAACCGCCTTTTTGCCTCCGACCCAGACTTCCTTGAGGTTGCGCAGGCTCATGGCCAATACATAGGTAGCTATGGGTTCGTATACCGGGCCGGTATCCGGGTCGCGTGGATCGACTACCAAAAAGTCGGCGAACTTGCCCACTTCCAGACTGCCGACATCACTTTCGATACCCAATACTTCGGCGCTGCCCAGGGTGTGCAGGTAAAGAATCTCCTGCACTGACATGGCGTTGGCGCGCTCGTGCACTGCACGCATGGTGTAGAGGCCAATGCGCAGATTCTGGAAGGGGTCGGAAACATCGGTACAGGACTGGTCATCCAGACCTATCGCAACCGGAATACCCAGTTCCTGGTAGTGCACAACATCGGCAATACCATCAGCCAGGCGGCCGTTTGAGGTGGGTTGCCAGCTCATTTTGCTGCCGGTTTCCACCACCCGTTCGAGGATCTCCTCGTTAGGGTGAATAAAGTGGCCAAAGATCATATCCGGGCCCAGCACTCCGGCCTCGTCATACCAGGCAAACTTTTCCTGTTGTTCCGGCACGGCGTTGGGGCTTTCCAGAAAGTGGCTCTGGTTGATCAGGCCAAATTCGCGCATGACACGGGCTTCCAGATTGGCGGTACGGTTGGTGGGCATAAACTGTTGTTGACCGGAAATAGCCATTTTCAGAAACAGCGGATCTTCCAGGTAGTCTTCCGACCATTCCATCAGCTTGCCAAAACGCTCGACGATCTCGTCGTCGGTGCCTATTTCAGGCAGCCAGGGGCTGTTCACAAAGCGCAAGCCGGCATCCATTTTGGCCTTGATCTGGTTTTCCTCGAAGGGGCCGGGTTTGAACTCGCCAGCTGACTGGGCCTGGCTGGGGTCGTCGGTCAGCTCTTCAATCACGCCGGGATAGGTGAAGTCATAGGCGGTAGTAATACCGTTGCGCAGGAAATCCAGCGAACCGTGCAAGGTGTACCAGTAAACATCTTCCGCTGTGGTGTGTTTCAGGTAGTAGTCCCAGGCGCGGAACCAGCCATACAGATTGACGTCGTGCCCCAGACCGCGCAGGGGGCTCATATAGATATGGCTGTGGGCCGAGATAAAACCGGGCGCAACAATTTTGCCCTGCATGTCGATCTCTTCATCGGCATCGATGTCGTCGGTTGGTTGGCCAGCGCCTATGTCCAGTATGCGACCGGATTCGCCAATCAACATATAGCCTTCAAAGGCGTCCGGCATATCCGGATCAACGGTAATCAGCAGAGCGTTGGTAATCAGCAGCTCGGGATCATCTTTATCCGAAGATTGGCAAGCCGAGAGTGTCAGGGCTGCTACGCACAGAAGCAGAGTAGTTGTTTTAAAAGAGGTTAATTTCATAGTGGGTGTTCCCTCTCGAGGTATTTGACCAAGTGGGCGGTAAATTTGGCGGCTTCTTTGGCTGCGATCGGGCCGAGTACCAGATAGTCGTTGTTGGGAGCTTCCTGCGCGACGTTGCTGCCGGCACGGATCACCAGGAAGGGAATACCAAAAAACTCACTTACCAGACCAAAGGGGGCGGATTCCATTTCCATAATGTCGGTATTAAAGCGGCTACGCAGGGTTTGAATTCGCTGTTCGGTAACACCAAACAAATCGGACGAGGAAACCACACCGCGCCGGACGCTGGTCTCGTAGGTCGCACCATTGGCGGTGACGGTCTGGGTCGGGTATTCAGCGGCGGCGGCATCCGCCTTGGCCAGCCATTCTTCGGTGGGAGTAAACTCGTTGACTACGTCGGCGCCATCGACCGGGCCGAACATATCACGGTACACCATGCCTTCCGGGGTCAGGCTGCCGTAATCGTGCTCGTAGGTATGGGTGGCAATAATTACGTCACCAGTGCGTAATTCCGGATTTATCCGTGCCCCGGTGCCCGTCATTACCAGTAAGCGCGGTTTGAACTCGGTGATAAAGAGGGTGGTGGTCATGGCGGCAAAGGTTTTGCCAACACCTGTGATGGCAATTACCACAGGTTTGTTGTGCAGCGTGCCGGACCAGTAGGGTATGCCCCACAGTTCGGATTTTTCCACTCCTTGCATCTGGGCAATAACCTCGGGGATTTCCTGGGGTACCGCCCCCAGAATCAGGATGGTGTCGCTGGGTTCGTAGTAGGGGATAGAGGTGTCAGGCACTTGAGCCGATAGTTCGGCGCAAAAGAGCAGGGCGGCAATGCCGAGTAAAAACGTTTTTATCTTGAGCATTGTATTCTCCGGTTAGAGGGCTGCGTCGAGTCGTTTCATCAGCCTTGATTTGGTGCTGTCATTACAAAAAGCGCTGCGTACCGCTTGGCGTTGCAGTTCAACCAGATCTTCCATGGAAAGGCCCAGCTGTTCGGCAGCCCAGTGCAACTCGCGACTGATAGTGGTTTTCAGCGCCACAGGGTCATCGGTGTTCAATGTCATGGACACCCCCTTAGCCTGCAGATCGCGAAAGGGGTGGTTGGCAATATCGCCGTAGATAAGAGTGCAATTGCTACTCAGGCAGACGTTGAGGGTGATACCTTCACGGGCAACCCTTTCGGTCAGCGCATCGTCTTCGATAACCCGTATTCCGTGGTCTATTCGGTCGGCTTTGAAGTAATCCATGGCATCCAGTACACCCTCGGGCCCCGAGGACTCACCGGCGTGCGCTGTGCAGCCAAAACCGTGGGACTTCGCCAGCTCATAGGCCGGGGCAAAACGTTCGGCGGTGCGCCCCGCAGCGGCTTCGTTGCCATCGATGGACAGCCCGACCAGGCGTTTGCACTGCTCGGAAGATTTTGCACCGACCATCCATTCAACCAGCTCCATGGCTTCTTCGGCGCTCTGTTGGCGCAGGATAGAGGGCATCAATCGCACATCGACCCCGTATCGTTTCTGGACAACATCCAATGCTCGGTCAAGGGTGGAAAAAAGCGTTGGGTAATCGATATTTTTCCAGTGCGTCGGATTGATAATCAGCTCGACGTAGCAGAGGTTTTCGTTGCGGCAGTAACGACCGAAATTGTCGGCAATGATAATGACGTCTTCGCTGTCCCTTACCAGTGAACATACCCAGTCGAGCGTCTCCAGAAAGCTGCTCAAACCGTCAGTCTGATAGAGCTTGTCCAAGGGCCGGGGCAAAGTTTCGTTGTGTTTGCGAACCAGATTCTGGATCGTCAGTGAATCAATAGTGCCCTCCAGGTGGATATGCATTTCCAGCTTGGGCATGGCGGTTATTTGATCAAGCCCCGGTACTTCAGGCATATGTGTCCCGCTGTTGTCCAGTTGGCCATTCATCATTGGTACACCCCCGGTTCCGGCTCCCAGCCAGTTATCAGGTGTTTACCTATTTCGTGGTTCTTCCACTCCATGGGGTCGTGCAGCGACAGGGTTCTGGCGTTGCGCCACCAGTAGTCGTAGCCGCTATTGCCCGCCAGTGAGCCGGTTCCCATCAAGGCGTGTATGGTTCCGGTGGCGTTCATGGCTGCGCGTGAGGCCGCCGACTTGGACGCCGAGATCGGCAGCGCCAATTCGCCGCGGCCAATGCTTCCCGCTTCAAATTTGTCCAGCAGCGGGCCGCATTGACGGGTCGCCGCGTAAGCTACGGCCAGATCGCTGGCCAGCTCACCGGCGGTGCGCAGGATCATGGGATCTTCGGTGGCTTTTTCTACACCGGATTGTGCCCAGGGCCGTGAACGTTCATTGATATAGGGGACGGCGGCTTTGAGGGCGCCAAAACCGATGCCGCACAGAATGGCGCAAAAACCGGCCTGGTATCGCAGGCTGGATTGGGAAAGCGGAGCTTTACCGGGGATAGAACCAATCCATTCCGGCGGGCAAACCACCTTGTCAAAGTTGATTGAACCGGAGTCTGTAGATCGCTGTCCCAGAGCATTCCAGTCGCGGTTGACCTTTACGCCGGCCGTGTCCTTGGGTATCAACACCATTTGCATACCCATTACCGGATTATCTTCGGTCGCAGCGGCCGGGTTAAATGCCCAGGTGGCGATCTGGTCGGCTTCGGCCGCGCCTGTGGTGTAAATCTTGAAGCCGTTTATTTCAAATCCGCCATCTGCGGTAGCCGTGGCCAGAGTTTTTAGCGGGTCAACGGCGCTGCGTCCGGGCTCGGCGACCGCCAGACCCACGATCTGGCGCTCCTCGACGATAAATTTGGCCAACCGTGCTTTCTGAAAGTCGGGGCAGTACTGAAAAATCTCCCGCACAAGCTCATCGTGAACCTTGTACAGCTGGGCTACGGCCGGGTCGACCGTAGCGAGGCGCATCTGGATTTCCAGACTGGCGAGGTGGCTTATACCGCCACCGCCGTATTCTTCGCTGACAACCCCGGCCAGAATGTCGGCCTGCTTTAAAGCCGCGATGGATGCTGTTGGATAACGACCTTTTTTGTCGTTTTCCATGGCCAGATCCTTCAATGTTGTCTCCGTAAGCTCAACAACCTTGTCGATTAGTGCGGACTCCGCTTCCGTCAAGTCGGCGGCCGGGATAATGGAACCGAGTATTGGTACAGCTTTACTCATGGATTATTTTCCTCTGTCGGGGTTTCATTTTTTGGAGATAGGTCATGTATGTGCTGTGGGCAGCGGCAGCAGACCAGTACGGGAATAAATTTCTGGGAGCGGGCATCGATAAGCCCCTTTTCTGTCAGGCCGTAATCCGGTACACCGGCAAGGCCGACAAAGGCCAGGATCATAAAGGGGCTGTTCAGAGTGCAGCCCAGTGAGCGGGCGGCATCATCAACGGCGTCAGATTGCACCAGCGCGTCTTCCCAGCTGAGGTCGGACATGATTCCGGCCACCGGCAGAGGCAGGCTGGCCAGAACTTCACCGTCTTTTACGGCGATATAGCCGCCACCCAGTTCCCGCAGCGCGTTGGCTGCAGCGGCCATGTCTTCGTTGCTGGTGCCGACAACAACCAGGTTCTGGTTTTCGCAGTTGGTGGTGCCGGCGATGGCTCCTGCTTTTAAGTCGAAACCGCGCACAAAGCCGCAGGCCATAGTGTCTGTGGCGTGGTGGCGATCCACCACAGCGATCTTGGCAACATCAATATCCGGATTGGCTTTGACATCGCCGTCGACTACCTGCAACTCGGCTTCAAAGGCCCGTTTGAAGTAGCCGTCGTACATTTCCATGGCGCGTACAACCGCGATCTCGGATTCGTCTGCATCGGCAGGAACCGCAAAGGACGCCGCGTCAAAGTTGTCAGCCAGCTTGACGCTGCCGAGAAAACTTTCGGGAATACTGTCGTTATTGGCAAACAGGGATTTACCCTGTTCAGCGGCCAGTTCGCCATTGATCCAGACCGCTTCCGGTCTGGCCTGTTCAAGATCCTCAATCACCAGAAAGTCGGCAATGCGTCCCGGTGTAATGGAGCCGATAAGGTGATCGAGTCGGTAAAAAATAGCGGCGTTCAGGCTGGCCATGCGATAGGCCTGCAGTACGGGTACTCCGCACTTGATGGCTTCGCGCACATGGTGGTCGATATGACCCACCCGGTGCAGATCGTCGATATGACGGTCGTCGGCGCAGAATGAAAAGAAGGGGTATCCACCTTCAACGGCCTCAAGGTTTTCAAAAACCATAGGCACGTTGTCATTCATGGAGCCGGACATTACGGTGATCATCATTCCCAGCCGCACACGCTCCAGTACTTCTTCGGTGTTGAAGGCGTTGTGGTCGTCGGATATTCCGCAGGCC
>JBFHKI010000066.1:0-9059 GCA_041595415.1 Pseudomonadales bacterium
CATCGCTTTAAGCTGGATCAGTTTGAAGAGGCCTATGACGTCTTCTCTCGCGCCGGAGATACCGGGGCTCTCAAGGTTGTGCTGACGCGCTAAGGTCAGGTTACAACCTGTTTGGCAAAAGGCAGCTTCGGCTGCCTTTTTTATGTGCCGGACGCAAGGGTGGAGGCCGGTATCAGGTGTCCGACCACTCCCGCAGCAGGTTGTGGTAAACCCCGGCGAGGCGGACCAGCTCGGGCTGGTTGGCATCGCGTCTGGCGAGGCTTTGAATGTTTTGGTCAAGTTCGAACAGAATGCCGCGTCGGCTGTCTTGCCTGACCATGCTTTCAATCCAGAAGAATGCAGCCAGCCGTTCACCGCGGGTCACTGGAGTCACCTGATGTATGCTGCTACCCGGATAAAGCACCATATCTCCGGCTTTCAGCTTGACCGGACGTTCTCCAAAGGTGTCTTCAATACACAATTCTCCCCCTTCGTAATCCTCGGGTTCGGTGAGGAACAGGGTGGCAGAAAGGTCGGTTCGTACTCGCAAAGGTGTTCCCGCAAGCGGACGAACTGCGCCGTCGACGTGCGGCCCGTAGGTTTGCGCTGAACAATAGCGATTAAACAGCGGTGGCAGAATCTTTTTTGGCAGAGCCGCCGAGGTGAACAGCGGGTTCTGGTCGAGCTTGCGCAGTATCAACTCAGACAACTGCCTGCCGAGAGGGTGATCATCGGGCAGTTGCTCATTGTTTTTCACGGCACCGGAGAGATAGCCGGCACTGCCTCGGCCATCTGACCAATTAACCTGGGCAAGTTGCTCACGAATATGGGCGAGTTCCTGCTGGTCAATAACTTCGGGAATCTGGTAGAGCAACTTCAAAGATCCAGATTGACGGCAAAAACAGCGCCCAGGCCATGACCGGGAATGACGTGCCAGGGGTGAATTTGGTCGTAATAATATTCGTTGGTGAGGTTAGTCAGGTTCAGTCTCAGGGATAAATCGGGGCTCCACTGATACTTGGCCATGGCGTCTATCACCCAGTAGTCGTCGACCCATTTCCCGCCGCCGGCGGTACGTTCGTCAACATAACGGAACCCGCTACCAAGCGCTGTTTTACTGTTCAGTGCCCAGTCGGCCCAGAGAGAAAAGCTGTGCTCGGCGACGTTCTGCATATCAGTCTGTACACCGGTGATTTCATTTTCCTGACTGTCGTCGAGGTAGGCGTACCCAGCATTCAGGCGCAAATTATCTGAGATGTTGCCAGACATATTCAGCGAAAGCCCCTTAACTTGCTGGGTGCCAGCCAGGGTGTTGGCGCCGGGCAGATCCGGGTCGGGCACACGGGCGTTGTTCTTTGTGATTTGAAAAATGGCCGCGTCCAGTAGCACCTGGTTGTTTACCAGGTTCCACTTGGTGCCGAGCTCAAGGCTTTCATTCTGTTCAGGCTCCAGGTTGGCGTTGCTGGTGCCCAGGCCTCTTCCGCTGCTGATAAAGGAGACGGATTCTGAAGAGGGGTTAAAGGAAGTACCCCAGCCCAGATAAATGGTTCCTTCCGGTGTGGGTTTGTATACCAGAGCGGATCGATAGCTGGGTTCGCTGTCGTTGCTGATAATCTGGTTTTGCGCCGAGATGCTGCCATCTTCCTCAAACCGTACTTCCCGATAATCTGTTTTGAATCGGTCCCAGCGCAGACCGGCTACCAACTGCCATTGATCGTTCAGCTTGATAGTGTCCAGCAGATAGGCGGCAAGGGTAGTGCTGGTGGCATCGGATTGAAGGCGTTTGGCGACTTCGCCCGAGAAGGTGCCGGAGGGGTTCGCCAGATTGGTGGAGGGAACCGGCAATGTGATCGGCAGTGAAGTAGCGGCTCCGGCGAAACTGAAAATGGGGTTGGAGGTTTCACGAGAGCTTTCCAGACCGGTAACCAGACTGTGTGTTATGCCGGCCATGTCGAAATCAGCGCGAAGGTTGACCTGCAGCTGGAGCATTTTTTCCTGGCTTTCGCCTCCGAAAACCAGTCGCTCTACGGTGACAGATTCCGGTGGGGTTGAATAAGAAGTGGCAGGATCTACCTGGGGTTCGGTGATGCGGCTTCTGCGCTGGTAGTCGGCAAAGCGCGTTTGAACCTGCAAGCTGAATACCTCATTGATTCTGTGGCGCAAATCGGCGCTTGCCACGTCGGCTTTTGTTTCCAGATAATCATCCCGGAAACCGTAGTAATTTTCGCGGTCAACCGCTGCCGGTTGCCCTTCAACCCAAGGCAGTCCGTAGTCGGGCACGCTGTCGCTTTTCAGTTTGAAGTAGCTGAGTGTCAAGGCGGTTGCGCTGCCAAAACCCACCGTCAGGCTGGGGGCTACTCCCCAGCTCTCGGTTTGTGCTACATCCCGGCCGGGAACCTCACTTTTGTGGCTCAACAGGTTAACCCTGAATGCTGAATTTGTACCTATATCCAGCGGCTGGTTGAAGTCTCCGGTTACCCGCATGGTTGAGGCGTTGCCGATATTCATATGCAGCTTTCGCACACTTTCTTGCACGGGTTGTTTGCTGGTCTGGTTTATTACACCGCCAGTTGAGCCCCGGCCAAAAATCATAGAGGAGGGGCCCTGCAAAACTTCCACTGAATCCAGGTTAAAAGGGTCCCGTGTATAGGAACCCAGATCGCGCATACCATCGAGGAACATATCATTGCGCGATGAAAACCCCCTGATCGAAGGGTTGTTGCCCTGCCAGCTGAACTCTCCGGCGCCCAGAGTAATTCCCGGAACATTGCGCAGGGCGTCGTCCAGCGACATGGCCCCTCGATCTTCCAGCTGGTCGCGCGAGATGCTGCTAATGCTTTGCGGTGTATTCAGAAGAGATTCCGTGAACTTGGACAGACTGGGGCTTGGTGAACCCTCTTGTTCTCCCATAACGAGAATATTCTCGATCTCCGGTGTGGGCTCGGCGGCCTGAAGTATTGCCGGGCTTAACAGCGCCGTGCCAATAAGATTAGTGGCAATCTGGCTGCGCAGCAGATTGTGTTTGCGTTTGAAGGGAGGGGATACGTGTGAAACTTTTGAAGCAAATCTGGATTCGGTTTTTGTCATGTCGGTTGTTGGTGGTCTTGAGCGGGGTTTTAAAACGATACAGAGGTCAGGAAAAATTAAAACGGCATTTTTCCACCTGTATATAAAGACACATAGGGTAGATTTTTCCCTAGTTTTTAACCGCTGGGTTTACAAATCTTAGCGATGGGGTGAAAGGTTTTGCAATGCTCTTTCAAACCTTTCACCCCACTATAAAAATCCTGCCGATCAGGGTTCTGCCCAACCCTCGTTGGGTACTACATAGGTTAAAAAGCTGGCTTTGCCTATGGGCACACCCAGATTGCGCAAAATGGCGTAGGCCGTGGTGATGTGGAAATAGAGATTGGGTATCAGATAGTCGTCCACATAGCGCCGACCTGGCAGCTCAAGGTAAGAACCCGGGCCGATATCTACGCGGTGTACCTCGTCCAGCTTTGAGTCTTTGGCGTCTATTTCGGCCAGCATCTGTTGGGTTTCGCTGATGCGTGTGCGGGCCATCGACAGAGAGGTAATCTGGGGCCCGGCATTTTCGGTGGCTTTGCCGCTGCACCATTGATAAAAGCCTCTGGCCTGATTACAGGCAATGGCAATTTGGGTACCAAAGGGGAATATATCCGGCGCCAGGCTCTCTTGCATCAGTGCCTCAGGATCATCTACGTGTTTCTCGGCAATATCGAGAATATGATTGAGTGAATCCAGGCGCGTACTAAACACGCGTCGAATCTCTTTGATATCTTTTTTGGACATAAACCGGCCTCAACTTCAGTTACAAAAAACCAGATTAACCCATCAGTGAGGGGTTGGTCTGGTTTACCGGCAGGCTTCTCAGCGGTTATTGATTTGGTTCAATATTTTGCTGCGCCACACAGCCGCGACAAATGCAGGCTTTGCCTCTGGCATCTTGTGGTATCCGCTGTAATAAGGCCTCGGGAAAGGTCATATCCGCTGCCCTACACCAGCAGGCTTGGCCTTTGCTGGCAAGCAGATTGCCGCACTGGTTGTCGGCTCCGCACAGTGGGCAGAGCGCAGGGTTTACCCCGGTTTTTTCTGGATTCATATTTGGTACAGGCCTGTTTCGATTCGGCAGACAAGTTATTGATAGGTTCTGCCTTGATGTTTTAACCACCCGGCCGGGTGGGTTCCGTTCGGGTCGTGATGGGTCCAGTGAATCACGCCGCCCTGATTGTTCCATTCATACACTCCATAGAACTCTACAGTATCGTCTTCGGATAGGTTTGCGACTCTGGGGGCGAGGTCGATATTGTGAGCCACCAATAAAGTCTGACCCGAGGACAGGCGGAGTATAAATCGTTGATGCCGGCTGCCATCCCGGTCGTCGGATAACAACTGTCTAACCTGACCAGTGCCACTGACTTGCAGGTCAGACCGGCCATTTTCAAAAGCATGGGCAAGAATGGCATCCGAAGTGGTGGTTGCCGAATTTCCAGAGGTCTCCGAAGCGGAGATCGAGCTGCCGCCAGAGAGCAGGCTGTCGGAGCCATCCTGCAGTTGGTAGAAATACCCCAGAACCATGATCAGGGCAAAAAGGATTATTTTATAGGCCATGTTTTATGTCCCTGCTGGTCTGGTGTTGTGCAACTGGGCGAGCGGTAATGGGGTTGCCCGGGAAGAGTCTGTTGCCAGAATTAATTTATCAATGCCGGGTTTGCCCAATACCGCTACTTTTTTCACAGAAACCCCTTTGGTTACTTTGACCAATTTGTGCTTCGGTCAGGGCTGCCAAGGTTCCCTTCGGCTGATTCAAAACTTTGTCCAGAACCTAATAATATACCCAATACGGCCATCACCAGTTCTATGGAGTAGGCGATCAGTATTTCCATGCCGGGCAAGCCGTCCAGAAAAATCCCCAGGCTTCTGAAGGCGACAAATGTGGCATATACCCCAACAGAAAGCACCAGGGCGGGTTGTTGCCAGCTCCTTCGGAAAGCACTGGCCAGCACGTAAGTACCCACTATCAGCAGCATGCCGCCCATACCTCGCAAGTCGCTCAGCATATTGATAGATAGAGCGGTGTCCTGCGTCGTCATTGTTGTTACATAGGCCGCCGTTGTAATGGCGATATAAACTCCCACCATCACCATTAGAAAACCGGCGATAAGCAAATAGCTTTTGGTAAGCAAGTTTTTCATTTTCAGTTCCTCTTGTTGAGTCAATGGGTTGTCAGGTTTGCGAAAGGGTCAACAGGGCACAGGCGACGATACAGCTCAGGGTGCGCAGGTGATTGAGCTGCGTCCATTGCAGCAGGTATTGGTTCCAGTAGTGCACTAAAGTGGCGTCATCCCTGGCACTGGCTTTCAGCCGGTTGTTCAGGGGAACATTGCCAAAAGCGGTAACTCCAAACATGCCGAGGATGTAGACAAGAGCCGCAGCGGTTACCAGCCCAGAAACGCCTTGCTGCCAGTCCGCGAACGACCACAGCAACAGCCCGGCATACCAGAGGGTTGATCCAAAAAACACGGGCAAAAACAATGTATTGATAATGACGTCATTGATCTTGTTCATGGCCCGGGCCGCCTGAAGCGGGGGCAGTCCGCCAAGTGATTTCATAATGAACACGGAGAAGGCGAAATAGATGCCCGCCATAATCCCGGTCAGCAGGATAAGCAGAATAATCATGGGTAATCTCCTGAAGTTTCTGTGATTGAGATTGAAGCTACGACCAGACAGCGGTTTTTGCAGTGTCTTCCACGTACTGACTGAAGCTCCGCGCCGGCCGCCCAAGTACAGATTCAAGGGTGTCAGTGACGGATTCGTTTCGGCCGTCCAGTACGTTTACGAACAACTCGTTGATTAACCAGACGATATCCGCAGGCAAACCCTCTGCTTTGGCGCTTTTGAGGTAGAGGTCAATCGGTGCTGTCCGGAAGCCAATGTCGCGGTTGCTGGCTGCGGCGATAGCCGCCACACAGTTGTCAAAACCGAGCAGATCCGGCCCTGTGATTTCGAATAACTGATTGCGGAGTTCCCTACGGGTCAAAGCGGCAACCGCCATATCAACAATGTCCTGCACATCTATAAATGGCTCCCTGGCTTTGGGTTCTGGCAAAACCAGCTCGCCAGCACGGATTCCATCCAGCATGAAGCTCTCGCTGAAATTCTGCATAAACCAGCTGGCTCGCACGATGTTCCAGTCCAGATCGCTGTTTTTTACAACTTCCTCTGCGCGTTGCGCACCTTCTTCGCCCCGACCCGACAGCAGCACGATGTGTTCCACTTCCAGCTTGCTTGCCAGATCAACAAAGTGTCGTATGTCGCTTTCTGCCTGGGGAACGGCAAGATCCGGAAAGTAGGTGAGGTAGACCGACTGAACCCCTCGCAGGGCATCTTCCCAGCCAGCTTTGTCCGTCCAGTCAAAGGCGTATTGGGAGTTGCGGGAAAGCGCTCTCACAGGTTGTCCGGCAGCCTGTAATTGCGCCAGTACTCGCGCGCCGGTTTTGCCGGTTGCGCCGACGATAGCAATGGTTTGGTTTGTCATCTTTTACCTCTCTTTATTTCTGGTTGATCAGTTTTTTGGGGTTCTTCATCTGAGAACGAAAACAAGTTTAGGAGGGCAGGGCTTGATGATTAATGCTTATATATCTATATTTCTATGCAGTTCGTCCAATCTGCATTCGGGGGAATGCCATGGAAAACCCAAGAGAAATACCTGATCTGACCGATACTCTGGGAGAAACGCTTTATTCCCTGAGGCTGAATGGGCTGGTGTACGCCAACTCGGAGTTAACTGCTCCCTGGGGCGTGGATATGCCACCCATGCAGGGCAGGATGATGTTTCATATTGTTACCCGGGGCGGCTGCTGGCTTCGTCTTCCAGGCCAGCAGGAAGTGTTTTTACAGCCCGGTGATCTGGCACTTCTGCCCAGGGGAGAAGGTCATTTCATTGTTTCCGACAAGCAAGTGGAATGTGAGCCCTTTTTTGATATCCCGGTCAGCAAGTTTTCTGAGCGTTTCGAAATCATGCGCTACGGCGGAGGTGGTGAGCAGACACTGCTTACGTGTGGTGTGCTGGGGTTTGATCACCTCGCTGGCAAAAAGCTTATCGAGCAATTGCCGCCACTGATCCATATGCAAAGCGAAGCGGGGCAATTGCCCGCCTCGATGCAGGCGCTTATTGAGCTGATGGCAGAGGAAGCCTCAACTCTGGGTGCGGGGGGTGAAACGGTGATTGCCCACCTGGCCGATATCATTGTTATCAAAGCCATTCGCTACTGGATAGAAAACTCCCCGGAAGCCAACAAGGGTTGGTTGGGTGCGCTGAAAGATCCAAAGATCGGCAAGGCTCTGGCCGCAATGCATTCGCACCCCGAATCCCTCTGGACGGTGGAGCGTCTTGCGGCACAGGCGGGGATGTCCCGTTCCGGATTTTCGGCCAGGTTTACCGAAGTAATCGGCAGCTCGGCCAAGCAATATCTCACCGAGTGGCGCATGAACCTCGCCCGCATGAAAATTATGCAGTCGCCCGTGTCGTTGATAGAGCTGGCAGAAGAGTTGGGTTACACCTCAGAAGCGGCATTCTCACGTGCATATAAGCGGGTATTTGGTGTGCCACCACTACGTCCGAATCGTGGTGGCACCTGATCTGATTGTTGCACTATTGTGCCTATTGAGTATTTCCCTTCAGGCGCAGGACTATGAAGGATATATCGGTGGATACTTTATGTTGGCCGATTGCATGGATGCGCCCAAACTCAGTGGATCGCCTGACTGGTATCTGAACCGACAAATGCTGAATTACAAAAATGGCCTGCGTGGCCATCACCAAGGTGAGCGCTGGGCTACATAGAAGAGCTTTCATGTAGAAGGCTTCACGCAAGAGCAGATCACCAGCTATGTCGACTATATCGGCACACTGGAAGACATCAATTCATGTGGTGGCTTATATCAATCCATTGGTAGATCAATGATGCAATTTAAAGGGAGCAGCCCGCTTTAATTAAACTTCCGGGGAGGAAAGGATTGGATTCCGTTTTTTGACAATCCGGATCGTTGCCAATCGGGTGTTTTGTCAGCTTGGACTGACGCCCTCATGCGCCTCCCTGGCAGCTAATGCAGCTTCCGCTGCCTTGCGCGCTTTACGCAGGTATCGTCTGCTCTGCCGATCCCGGCGGAATCTCGGCAGTATTATCAACATCGGGATTGTAATCAGCCCACTTACCAGCATTCCGGTGTAAATCAGTTGCAGCATCGCCGCGGTTGCCTCACCGAGTTGGTTCTCAAGGCGCGGAAAAGAAGGGCTGATACTAAAGCAGTAGATGCTTGCCCAGCCGAGCACCGCGCTGATTCGGGTGAGGATAGGCCAGCGAAGTTTTCTACGGAATGGACCAATGACCAGATGGAACAGCAGATAAAAAGGGAAGAGGATGATTGCGCCGATACCGACCATCGCCTTGTCCCAAAGCTTTTCCAGCGGCCCATCCTCAAGCGTCGGATCAAATTCTAACCTGGATACATCTTGTTCCAGGCCCAGGTTTTTACGCCATTGTCGACCCATACTGTCCCCGAGCGGGTCATAGTGCATCGCCTTCTTTCCAAAGATAAAGCTGTCCATAAAGGCGTTTGAGTTGTTGTCAGTCATCTCGGTTCACCTGGAAGGCGGCTGGTCTGTCGGGCCTCCGCCTTAAAAGTTGGAGTCGGGAGGTTACTGCAGGTGCTAAAAGGGAAAGTTGCCAGCGGGATTAGGACATTGCTCTGCCGTCATTTCAATCACCTGGGCCTGAAGTGCCTCGCTCTGGTCAATTTCCGGATACTTGGCCGGCAGCTCGTCGAAACAATCCGAGGCCTCGCTCATTACGATCATCATCTCGTTTTGCAAGGCCATTATCGAATCAAAATCGCCAGTAATTTGCGCCTCTTCCATTTTTTCAGCGGTGGCTTCGATCAGCGCGTAGGGAGCCTCCATACAGCCGCAAAAGTCTTCCGCTGCGGCTTCCAGGTCTGCCCCGACCGAAACCTGTCCAACCAGAAATAACCCAAAAAATACCCATACTCGAATC
>JBFHKI010000067.1:0-9057 GCA_041595415.1 Pseudomonadales bacterium
CATGATCATATGCTGGGTGAATCGGATGACCTGGAACAGCTGATGGACCTGCTCGTTCAGGATAATCAGGCGCAAAGTTTTATTTTGGCAGGCTTTTCCTTTGGCTCGGGTGTCGCATCGCTGGTTGCACAGCGCCGTCAGGATGTTGAGCATCTGGTTCTGGTTGCGCCACCTGTGGGCAAGTATCAAGATGCCTATGCCGATAGTTACCCTTGTCCACTCTCCATCTATCAAGGTAGTGCTGACGATGTGGTGGAGCCGCAACTGGTCACTCTGTGGGCCTCGTCCATAAAAACGGCCTCTAAGCTATATTGGTTTGAGGAGGTTGGACACTTTTTCCATGGCAAGCTGTTGGATCTGTCCGAAAAAGTAACCACCGAACTGCAAGGGCAGGGAGTTTTCCCTTCATGACCAAAAAAACGCCTATGCAGCACTATCTGGATGAGCTGCAACGTGAGGATTTTACTGAGGATCCCGCGCAACGAATGGCGGTTGAGCATCTGCAGGCACTCTATGATGAGCTTCTCAAGCCAGGACAGAAACCGACTGTTTTTGGCAAATTGTTTGGCGCAGCCCGGCAGCAGCCCCCGGTTAGAGGTTTGTACCTCTGGGGAGGTGTAGGGCGTGGCAAGACTTATTTGATGGATACCTTCTTTGACTCCTTGCCTTTTGAAGAAAAGCGTCGATTGCACTTCCACCGTTTTATGCGTTTTGTGCACGCCGAGCTCAAACAGTTGGAAGGCCAAAAGAATCCTTTGCAAATTGTTGCCGATCATTTTGCCGAGCAATGCCGGGTGCTGTGTTTTGACGAGTTTTTTGTGTCGGATATCGGAGATGCCATGATTTTGGCAACTTTGCTGGACGCCCTGTTTCAAAGAGGGGTTACTCTGGTCGCCACCTCGAATGTTGAGCCTGACAATCTCTATAAAGACGGGTTGCAACGTTCCCGGTTTTTGCCAGCGATAGATTTACTCAACCGTCATACATTGGTAGTTAATGTTGATGGCGGTATTGATCACCGCCTGCGCACTCTGGAACAGCTTGAGCTTTACCATGTGCCTGCCGATGAGAAAGCCGAGCGATTGATCGATGCTAATTTTCACCGTTTGGTTGGGGACGATGAGGAGTTGAAGGTCGGTTCAAGCCTGGAAATTGAAAACCGCTTGATCCCCTATCGAAAGAAAGCCGAAGACGTTATCTGGTTCGATTTTGACCAGATATGTGGCGGTCCTCGTTCGCCGGCAGATTATGTCGAGATATCGAGAGAGTTCCAGTCGGTATTGATCCACGGTGTGCCCTGTTTTGATAGTGGGGCAACGGATGATAAAGCGCGGCGGTTCATCAATATGATTGACGAGTTTTACGACAGGGCGGTAAAGCTGGTCTTATCGGCAGATGCGCCTCTGGATAAGCTATATAAAGGCGGGCGTCTGGGTTTCGAATTTGAAAGAACCCAGTCGCGCTTGCTGGAAATGCAATCGGCCGATTATCTTGCCCGGACGCACCGCTCTTGAGGAGCACAGTTTCAATTAAAGGGTGCATGAATTGATTTCTCTGTTGATCGGCGGACTGGGGCTTTTCCTTCTGGGAATGTCACTGATGACCGAGGGGTTGAAGCTGGCAGGAGGCAAAACCCTCGGACTGGTCTTGCAAAGGTTCACATCCACAGCTCCCAAGGCCTTTTTTAGCGGGTTTGCCACTACCGCCCTTGTTCAATCCTCGAGTGCAGTAACGGTTTCGGTTATAGGTTTTGCAAATGCCGGAATGCTTAACCTATCGCAAGCGATGTGGGTGGTTTTTGGCAGTAATGTCGGTACCACCATGACCGCCTGGATTGTCGCTGTTATTGGATTAAAGCTCGAAGTGTCGCTTGTTGCCTTGCCTGCTATCGGGCTGGGTGCTTTGGCACATTTGTTTTCCAAATCCATACGCTGGCGCGCTCTGGGTGGTGCTATTGCCGGTTTGGGTATGTTGTTTTTTGGTTTGGAGTTGATGCAGCAGGCCTTCTCGGGTGCAGCTGATCAGATCGATTTGTCCTGGGTGGCTGCTGAAGGAGTTGCCGGACTGTTAGCTTTGCTGCTTCTGGGAGCCGTTTTGACTGCGCTGATGCAATCCTCAAGTGCGGCCTTGGCTGTTGTTTTGACAGCGGTTGCTACTGGACTGCTCTCTCTGCAGGCAGGTGCTGCCGCTGTTATCGGTGCCAATCTTGGGACAACTGCGACTGCACTGTTAGCGGCTATTGGTGCGACGGCGACAGCAAAAAGGGTGGCGGCGGCGCATGTAATATTTAACCTGCTGGCGGGAGCCATTGCGCTCCTGTTGCTCGGTTTTATGTTGTTGGCCGTTTCTGCTGTACAAAACTCTTTACACCTCGATCCCAACCCGGCGGTTTCGCTGGCTATTTTTCATACCCTGTTCAATTTGGTGGGGGTGTTGGTGATGATCCCTGTTTCGCGACGCACGCTGAGATTTCTTGAGGCAAGATTTATGTCCAAGGGCGAGCAGTTGTCAAAACCCCTTTATCTGGATAAGGCAACGGCGGCTTCGCCGGATAGTGCGGCTCGGGCACTGATGCTGGAAGAAAATCGTCTGTTGGAGTCGGTTCGTGAAATGTTGTCGTCGGGGGCTCATGGTGCAGAGCTTGTCCGGCGGATTGCCTTGCTTGAGGAGCTGGTCCAGCAAGTAAATGATTTTATCGCTGTTGCTGTTGCCAATAAGGTGTCACCTGACCTGGCGGATTTTTTCCAGCGAGTGATTAGTCTGAATTTGCATATCGCAGATGTGCTGGATAATCGCAAGGATCTGGAGCAGTTGGACGAGAGGATTTTGCCGGAAGAGGTGCGCGCGATCTTGACCCATGGTTTGGGGTATCTTCAGGCCTTGTTGGAGGTAGACTTGATGCAGGATGATGCCTTCCCGGCGGCAGAGCGTATTCTGGATGAGTTTCAGCAGAAATATGATGAAACCAATGCCGATTTGATACGCAAGGCGCAAAATGCTGAGATTAATATGCAGAACTTGCAGGCGACCACCAGATATCTGGCGACCCTGCGTCGGGTGATTCGGGGCTATGTAAAATCGGTCCGATCTTTTGCGGTTGTTCATCAGGGAATGCCCAATCCTGAATAGTTTGCAATGTCTCCTGCAAGGCACTAGAATCCGCGCTCCATTTTTGGCCGCTAAATTGGTGGCTGTGGAATTTTTACAACAACCCGGTAAGCAAGGCTAATAACATGAAGACTATCAGTGCCAATGAAGCTACCGTGCAACGCGACTGGTATGTCGTTGATGCGAAAGACAAGACCCTGGGTCGTCTGGCATCCGAAATAGCCCACCGTCTGCGCGGAAAGCATAAACCTGAATACACACCTCACGTGGATACAGGCGACTATATCGTTGTGGTTAACGCGGGCCAGATTCGCGTCACAGGGAAAAAAGTCACCGACAAGATTTATTATCATCACACCGGCTACCCCGGTGGTATCAAGGATGTCAGCTTTGGCAAATTGTTGGCTGAGCACCCTGATCGCCCTCTCAGAATCGCAGTAAAAGGTATGTTGCCTAAAGGCCCTCTGGGTCGGCAGATGCTTACCAAGCTGAAAATTTACGCAGGGGCAGAACATCCCCACGCTGCGCAACAACCCATTGCACTGGACATCTGAGAGGACTAACCCATGAGTGAGACTTATTACGGAACTGGGCGTCGCAAAACCTCGACCGCCAGAGTATTTATTACCAAAGGTACCGGGCAGGTAAGCATTAACGGCCGTACCCTGGAAGATTATTTCGGTCGCGAAGTGGCCCGAATGATCGTCAAGCAGCCTTTTTTCGCGATTGATGCGGATGGCAAATTTGATGTCAAGGCAACGGTAAAGGGCGGAGGAAGCTTCGGTCAGGCCGGCGCGCTTCGTCACGGAATTACCCGCGCTCTTATGCAGTACGATGAAGAGTTGCGTCCTGTGTTGCGTCAAGCTGGTTACGTCACACGCGATTCTCGTGAAGTTGAACGCAAAAAGGTCGGCTTGCACAAGGCAAGAAAACGTCCTCAGTTCTCGAAACGTTAAAACGAGTATCAAAAAGGCCCGCTTTCGCGGGCCTTTTTGTTTTTGTTGGAGCGAACTTATGGTGATTCGCCTTGCGGGAAATCGCCAATTTCATTAGAATTGCGCGGCTTTTTTTACCCTGACCGCCAAGCGATGGTGGTTGTCGGAAAAGGCTTTCAGGTCAAAGCAAATATGCTTTTCAAAACCGAATTTTGGAGATCTCGATGAGTGATGACGGTGTAAACAAAAGCCGCCGCATGATTCTTACTGGTGTAACCAGCACAGTCAGCGCAGTAGGTGTGGGTTACGCAGCTGTACCCTTTGTAAAATCATGGGAGCCAAGTGCCAAGGCTCGAGCTGCAGGTGCTCCTGTTAGCGTCAATATTGGTAAAGTTGCCCCAGGCGGGATGATTACTGTTGAATGGCGCGGCAAGCCGGTCTATATCTTGCGTCGCACACAGGAGGCATTGGAAAATCTTGTCGCCGGACGCCGAAATCTGAGTGATCCCGATTCTGAGAATGAGCAGCAGCCAGGTTATGTCACAGGTGACACCCGGGCCATTGCTGGTCACGAGGAAGTGGTTGTTCTGCTCGGCCTCTGCACCCATTTGGGTTGCGCTCCTACCCATCGCCCTGAAGTGGGCGCCGAGGATCTTGGTGGCGACTCCTGGTTGGGAGGTTTCTTCTGTCCATGTCACGGATCCAAATTCGATCTTTCCGGTAGAGTTTATGCTGGTGTTCCAGCACCTTTAAATCTGGAAGTTCCACCTTACCGCTATGTGTCTGATGAGGTTATTGTCATCGGCGAAGATCAGGAGACTGTCTAATGGGTTGGTTTACCTCTCTTTGTTCTTGGGTCGACAAGCGCGTTCCCGGCCTTCAAGGGCAGTGGAAATACCATATGTCGGAGTACTACGCTCCGAAGAATTTTAACTTCTGGTACTTCTTTGGTGTTTTGTCGCTGGTGGTCTTGGTAATACAGCTGGCCACAGGTGTCTGGTTGTTGATGAGTTTTGAAGGTTCGGCCGAGAGGGCGTTTGCCTCTGTTGAATACATCATGCGCGATGTTGAGATGGGCTGGATTATCCGCTATATGCACTCCACTGGAGCTTCGGCCTTTTTTATAGTGGTCTACATGCATATGTTTCGTGGGCTTCTGTACGGTTCCTACCGTGCGCCGCGTGAACTGGTGTGGATCTTCGGTATGACTATCTATGTAGCACTTATGGCAGAAGCCTTTTTGGGTTATGTGTTGCCATGGGGGCAAATGTCCTACTGGGGCGCCCAGGTTATCATTTCCCTTTTTGGTGCGATTCCCGTGGTGGGTGACGCCATTGTTGAATGGATACGTGGTGACTACCTGATTTCCGGTATCACCCTGAATCGCTTCATGTCTTTGCATGTAGTGGCAGTGCCTATAGTGCTATTGGCGCTTGTGGTATTGCATGTTCTGGCTTTGCATGAAGTGGGTTCAAACAACCCGGACGGTGTCGAAATCAAAGCGACCAAGGATGAAAATGGTAAGCCGCTCGATGGCATTCCTTTTTATCCCTACTACCTGCCGGTTCATGACCTGACTGCTATTGTGGTGTTCCTCTTTGTATTCTGTGCCATCGTCTTCTTTATGCCGGAGATGGGTGGTTACTTCCTGGAACACGCCAACTTTGAGCAGGCTAACCCATTGAAAACGCCGGAGCATATTGCCCCCGTTTGGTATTTCACTCCGTTCTATTCCATGTTGCGAGCAGTGACATTCCCTATTGGCCCTATCACGGCCAAGCTGGGTGGGTTTATGGCGATGGGAGCCGCTATTGCGATTCTTTTTGTATTGCCATGGTTGGACAAGAGTAAAGCCAAGTCGATCCGCTACCGCGGCAATCTGGCGAAATTCATGATGATCATGTTTGCTGCCAGTTTTATTATTCTGGGCATTTTAGGTGTTAAAGCGCCAACTGAAGGCCGCACTCTTCTGGCTCAAATAATGGTGGTTTTCTACTTCGGCTTTTTTATCACCATGCCGGTATGGACCAATAAAGATGCTTGTGCCAAGTGGGTGCAAAACCTGCTCTGTGGAATCTATGGAGTTGCACTCCTGATTCTGACCTTTGTTAACGTTACCAGCTTCAAGTTTTACGGCCAGACGGTTGATGGTGTGCAGGTCGTGCATCCTTCGCTTTTCCTGGGTGCTATATCACTTGCCATGGCGGTTTTCTTTTTCATGTTGCCTCGCCTTACCGAGCGCAATGAGACCCAGGAACCTCCAGCACGTATTACTATGGATGGCGGACAGGGCTTCAAAGCATTCTTCCTGGGACTGGCGATTGTTCTGGTAATGGTATTTATCCCTGTCAAGGTAGTTGGCGCAGAAACCGAGTTCCATTGTGGAACCATTGCCTGTGACCACATTGAAGTTGATCCTGCGGACAAGGTGTCACTCCAGAATGGTGCCAAGTGGTATATGAACTACTGTTACGGTTGCCACGCTACCCAGTACGCCCGTTTCGAGCGAGTAGCAACTGATCTGGGTATCCCGGAGTCCATCATGATGGATACCCTGGTTATGGGCAGTAACAAAAAAATTGGTGATTTGATTGCCAGCCCGATGCGGGTCGAGGACGGTAAGGCATGGTTTGGGGTTGCGCCCCCGGATCTGACTCTGGTTACTCGCGTGCGCTCGCCTGAGTGGGTTTATACTTATTTGAAAAACTTTTACGCCGATCCCAGTCGTCCATGGGGTGTAAATAACAAGGTTTTTCCGGATGTCGGCATGCCTCATGCACTGCTTGAGCTTCAGGGCTTGCAAAGCTGTGCTCCTGGCCCCGTGATTGCCCATAATGGAGGAATCAAACAGGACGCTATTACCGGCGAGCCGCTGCTTGAAGATCCCTGTGGGACCTATGAGCTGGTTTCGGAAGGAAGCTTGACCCCGGAAGAGTTTGATCAGGCCGCTTATGATATTACCAACTACCTTGCCTATATGGCCGAGCCTATGGCTCAGCAACGTCGCGAGATAGGAGCAAGCGTTTTGCTGTTCCTCGGCGTATTGTTCATCTTGGTGTGGTTACTAAATCGTGAGTTCTGGAGAGGAATCCACTAAATTGCCAAAGGGCGGAGCGAGTATGACAAGTATTACCAGACGATCCACAATGACATTGCTGTCGGATCCGCTCAGCCACTATTCTCACCGAGTGAGAATAGTTCTGGCGGAAAAGGGCATTACTGTCGATATTGAGGAGTATTCCGAGGCGACTGTGCCCGCTGAATTAGCGGACCTGAATCCATACAGTACCCTGCCAACTCTGGTTGACCGGGACCTGGTTCTATATGAATCCGGTGTGATGATGGAATATCTGGATGAGAGATTCCCTCATCCGCCTCTATTGCCTGTCTATCCGGTTGCCCGAGCGCTGAGCAGGCTCTGGATTTATCGGATAGAAAGAGATTGGAGTGAGCACGTCGATACCCTGTCTAAAAAACCGGGCGAAGAGAAAGCGGCAAAATATCTGCGACAAAGCCTTATGTCTATCGCGCCTATCTTTGCCGAGAAAGAATTCTTTATGAGTGAAGAGTTTACTCTGGTGGACTGCTGTCTGGCGCCCATTATGTGGCGATTGGGCTATATGGGTATCCATCTGCCGAATACCAAGCAATCCAAGCCTTTGATCGAATATATGAAGCGCATGTTTGATCGGCCAGCATTTGAGAAGAGTTTGTCTGCCGCTGAAGCCCAGATGCATCAGAGCTACTGACACCTATTTCTACTCACATGTCCAATAGCATGACATCTACGCGGCCTTACTTGCTCCGTGCCATCTACGAGTGGGTGTTGGACAATCATTTGACACCCCATGTTGTGGTGAATGCCCACGGAGAGGGAGTTCGTGTTCCCCAGGAGTATGTTCAGGACGGACAGATCACCCTCAATCTTTCACCTGGTGCTGTGAAAAATCTCAGTATGGACAACGAGTTATTGTTCTTTAATGCGAGGTTTCGCGGTGTGCCTATGGATATTCAGGTTCCCATCGCCTCGATAATGAGTATTTATGCGCGTGAAAATGGGCAGGGCATGATTTTTAATGAAGAAGACTACCAGCCGCCCAGCCCTACACCGGCCACGCCTGGGGGGGAGTCCGTTAAAAGACCCGGTACCAAGCCGGCCGGAAAACCATCTCTAAGGGTAATCAAGTAGCGTTTTTGCTTGGCTATTCTACATATTCAAAAACTTTGACTACTCGTCGAATTCCACCGGTCAAGCTAGCTTCGTGGGCCGCTACTTCAGCCTGTTCGGCGTTTACCAAGCCCATCAGATAGGCAACGCTGTCTTCTACAATCACATCCAGGTCTACGCCTTTTAGAGCGGATTCCCTTTGCAGCCTAAAGGCAATTTTTTGGCGCAGATAGCTGTCATTGGCTCGTGAAAGGATCGAGCTGTTGGCTCGCACCTCAAGTTCATTGTAAAGCTGCCGTACGCTGGGTACGGCGTTAACAACTGAAGAGGCCAACTGCTTAAGTTCTTCCGAGGGCGCTTCTCCGCTAAGCAAAACTACGGCGTTAAAACTGTGTACCTCAATATGTGCAGAGGCCAGATCGGGGTGCGCCTTGTTGATGTTGTGACTGATAATGGTTTCCAGATTGTTATCGTCCAACTTTGAGCCAAAAGATCGTGAATAGGGGTCGACTTCTATCGGATCCTTTTTGGTAATGTCCAGCACCGTGGTGCAGCCTGTTCCCAGTAAAAACAGGGTAAACACAGCCGTGAGGGAAAGTATTCTTTTAATATGACTAGTGGAACTCACAGGTCGCTCCCGAAAAGTTGAAAATCAATTAGGCCGGCAACAGCCAGGGCGATGGAAAGCTGGCTGTCCAGCAGGTGTGCTTTATGAGTGACATCAATGGAAATATCAAGATCATTTGCCTGCATATTTTGTTTTAACCCTGAGGTTGAGCTGTGGCCAATCAAAATATTTGTCAGTCCGCGCTCAACAGCTATCTGAAGTATGGCTTCAAGTTGAGG
>JBFHKI010000068.1:0-9049 GCA_041595415.1 Pseudomonadales bacterium
CTTCCGAATGGGATGATTTTTTTTAATTTCCACTAACTGGCCGGCTTCTAGAGAGACTTCTTTCCATTTGAAAACCTTGGGGGAAAGACTTCCGTTAGATTTGCGGTGATGGATGGCATAGTCGATAGCCAAGCGTTGCGTCGTTTCCGCTTTGGACTCTATTTGAGTGGAAAATTCCAAGGAGTTACCCAGGTGAATTTGCCTGGAGTTCAGCTTCAGTCGGCTAATGGCCAGTTTTGGCCTTGCACTAAACCCGAGTAGCGGAAAAACATCCGATCTGCCCTGTTTAATCAAGCTGCGCATGGCATGACGCACTATCCAGCGCGTTTCTGATGAAGCATTAGTTATCCAATTCTGACAGAGGTTAATGGCGGTATCTGCATTGTCTTTGGAAATGTCATTGATGGAGTTGGCCACGGATCTGCGCACGTAATCGCTTGGGTCGCAGTTGAGTCGCTCCAGCAAGGGAAGGAGAGGGGCGGGGTCAGTGCAGAATTCTTGTAGGCGCATACCCCAGGGCAGCCGTGGACGGCTGCCCTCGGAAACCAGGCGGCGGATATGCTGGCTGTCATCTTCGACCCAGAGGTCAAACTTGGCAAAACAATGGTCCGGATAACGCTGGATAAAGGGACGAATGGCAAACTCGGCCGAAAACAGGTGGGTAAGGTTTTTCAGCAGCTCCAGCGAAATTTCCGGGTAATTGAGTCCGTAGTCGGCGGCGTAATCAATAATTGGCCAGGCGGCAAAACCGCGGACAGGATCATCGGGGTCGCCAAAATCCCAATGCTGTGGGACACGGGACAATATTTCAGCGGCCTGGACAAAGTTTTTTGGCAATTCAAGATGCAAAGATTGCGTCAGATGCCGGACTCTCTGTTTGAGCTCCAAAGCGTCAATTCCGTCTAGAGCGGCAGAGGTAAAGGCTTCTGAATCAAACTCTGCCCAGGTGCACTGCAGGCTTCGGGCTATGCGATCTACCGCTGCAGCACCGAGTCCGTCTTTCATTAAAGCCTGCTCCGACATGTAATTACCATAAGCGACAAACGGGGTTATGGATAATACCGGAACCGACAGCTAGAGGTTTGTTCCGAGCATTACAAGTTCCATTCAAAACCTGTTGCCTGTTCGGAAATAGCCCACAGGCGTTGCATAACCGGTTTCTCGTATGCATAGGGTTCCAGCGTGCCTCTGCCGACCGGGCCGACCATTTCCAGACCTCCGGTCGGGCCGAATAGAGCCCGCCGTTCCAGCTCGTCTTCGGTAGCGCACATCACTTCCGGATAGGATCCCTTTACCGCCGTTTGAACCATGGGTGACAGGCTCATGAGCCTGAATATTGCCGCGATGAAAATTGCCGGGGGTATGAATGTGAGTCAGGCCGCCATGGAGGTGGGCTATCAGAGCTCATCACAATTCAGCCGCGAGTTTAAACGTATGTACGGTCAGTCTCCCAGACAGTGGAGTCATTCCACACAATTGCCTGGGGGACTACCCTGATGGCCGGTTGTCAGACACTCTATCTTTTCAGGCTGTACATATTCAGGGGAATAGGTCACCTTAAATTTCAGGTGACCAGGCAAACTTCTCAAATACTTTGTCGACAGGCGTTTGTGCAATGTGGTTTGTGTAATTGCTGATTACTTTTTGCGACAATCCGAGAATTATTTCCAAAAGGTTTCTGGGGGTATAACCCGCTGAATAAAAAGTCTGTACTTCCGCTTCGGAGATATTTCCCCGATTACGCACGATACTCAGAGTTGCATCTTGCAAGGCCTGCAACTTTGCGGTGGGCAATGGCTGTTTATTCCGCAAGGCCTCAGTGAGGGCGGGGTCTACCTTCATCATGTTGGCGATTCCGGTATGGGCGGGCACACAGTAGGTGCAACCGTGTTCAACATTAATGGTTTGCCATACGACTGTCAGCTGTTCGGCATCCAGGGTAGAACTTGTAAAAAGTTTATGCAGTGTTTGGTAGGCCTCGAATAGTTCAGGTGACTCCGCCAATATTGCGTGCAAGCCGGGCAGCCTGCCGTTGGCCTGAATAGATTTTTCTATCAGGGGTTGGCTTGCTGCAGGAGCCGTATTTGTATTGTGAGTTGTTAAGCCGTTCATGCTCATTTCCTCTCTATCTGTAGGGAATAATGGTTAAGGTTTCAGTTATTCGCTGATGGGAGAAGAATATGTACAGACGAGCTTCTTGCCTCTTCAGATTAGTTCAAAGAGTGCCCAGTTTCGTTCAATTGGAGTGAATGCCCAGGATAGCGGTTAGACTTTAAGGGCGATGTTGTGACGCATCTGACTATTCTGGTTTGGCCTTTTTATCAACCAGAACGGGCTTGTAACCCCAGTCGCGAACACCTTGCAGAACCTGATCAATTTCTTCCGAGGTTACATTAAGCACTTTTAGCGCTGCAGCACCCAGTCTAAGGCTGGCTTCGACGGCTTCGGGGTAGACGTGGGTAACCCCTGCATCTATTAGCAGTTGGCTATGGGAAATGTCCTGAGCTCGGGCAATGATAGGAACCTGAGGACAATTTTTTCGTACATAGGAAATGGCCTTCAACATCTCGGCAGGCCTGTCAACGGTGATTACCAGCAATGGGGCCTGATCAATATGGATTGTGGCGAGCATATCGGGATCGGCTATGTCACCGTAAAAAACCTGAAAGCCGTCCTTGCGCCCCTGAGCCACACGTTCGGATTTGGTATCAAAAGCTACAAAAGGAATGCCCTTGGAGTGCAGAAGAACAGCAACGGTGTGTCCTACCTTGCCGTAGCCTCCTATGACCACCTGGTGGTCCGAGAGGTTCGGTAATTCTTCAAGAGTGGGAGTGTTCTCCGGTCTTGGTGTAGGTGTAAGCCGTTTTGCGATGGCATTGCTGTAACGTATCAAAAAAGCGCCTGCAATCATGGAAAGCAATACCGAGCTGATCGCAATCTGTCCGAGTTGAGAATCAATGACGCTGGCATCCATCGCGATAGCTATAAGGGCAAATCCGAATTCACCACCAACAGATAGTAATAAACCGGTTTGAAGCGCCAGTTTGGGATCCTTGCCAAGAACACGCAACATAAGGGTAACGATGAAAATTTTGCTTGTGATAATCAGCAGTGCACCCAACAGAGCCCAGTGCCAGATTGGCGGTATGGCAGCCAAATCAAAGCGCATACCAATACCGATAAAAAACATACCAAGCAGTACATCCCGGAAAGGGCGTATGGAAGATTCCACTTGATGGCGAAACTCGGTTTCACCCAGCATCATGCCCGCCAAAAAACCACCAAAGGCCAGAGATAGACCAAAACTGTTAGTCGTCCATGCCGCCAAAAGTGCTACCAGAAGCACGGCCAGGGTGAACATTTCGGAGGATTTGCGCTCGGACACAGCATGAAACAGAGGGCGAAGTAACCAGCGGCAGGCGAGAAAAACCAGCGCGAAGGCCAATATGGCCTCACCCAGTGCCCAGCCCAGGCTGCTCGCCAGGCCAGTTGCGGAGGCAGAACACCCCAATACCGGGATAACAACCAGAAAGGGAACTGCAGTGACATCCTGAAATACAGAAATAGCCAGACCTAATCGGCCCTGGGGGCTATTTTCCTCTCCGCGTTCTGTGAGCAGACTGGAAATAATAGTCGATGAAGACTGGGCAAAGATAGCGCCAAAAACAAAGGCCGCTGTTGCCGACATACCAGCCAGCCACAAAATCAAAGTGACCAATGCAGTGGTCAGTACCACTTGACCACTGCCCAGACCTAATACCTGGTGTCGCATGGCGTGCAGTTTGGGCAATGAAAAATCCAGACCTATGGTGAAAAGCAGGAATACCACACCAAACTCCGCCAGAACGGCGAATTCGGGAACGTGTACTGTTGGACCAAAGGTAAAGGGCCCAAGTATTACCCCGGCGAGCAAATATCCCAGAGCTGTGGGGATATGCAAGCGTTGAAAAATGACTACAGTGGTGAGTGTTACTGCCAGTAGAAAGATAATTTGAGCGAGATGATCCATCAGGGGTTTTGGGGTCTTTGGTTGGGATAATTTCTGGGCGGCTAAGGTACTATGAGGCCGGATCAAAGTATATGTAACTCGCGCAAGCTTTCCGTTTTTTCAGAAAAACTATCTGACCAAAAACTGATTTGGTCAGATAAATAAAAAGGGGTTCGTTTCCCGGAAACGAACCCCTCGGTCAGATCTTCCTGAATATCTAGAAGGTGTAACCCACTGACAAACCGATTTCTCTTGGTTTTTGTGGGGTAATTATCAGATTTCTTGGGCCGGATGGTCCCTGATTCCAGTCTGATCCCAAGCTGACGTAACGGGGTGTCAGGTCGTCGGTCAGGTTGTTTGCCCAAAGACGGACCACCCAGGACTCATTGCTGAGAGTCACTGAGCCATTCACCAGATCTCTGGCACCCACTTTCATGATATTGGCGGAGTCCATCCACTGTTCACCAGCGTGGCGAAGATCCATACGGGCGGCCAGATTCCAGTTACTGTCACCCAAGCCGGTTCGGTAGGCAAAGCCGATATTGTAGGAGCTTTCCGGAACGTTTGGTGGGGTGTTTGCGTCCTGAACTACACAGTCAACACCAGTGCCTGGGGCCGTACCATCAGTTGGTAGACGGAAATTGCCAC
This sequence comes from Pseudomonadales bacterium, assembly GCA_041595415.1. Taxonomy (GTDB): domain Bacteria; phylum Pseudomonadota; class Gammaproteobacteria; order Pseudomonadales; family GM7GCV1; genus JABJGI01. Next base: position 4,637 of record JBFHKI010000068.1, read on the forward strand.
CGGCGATAAGCACATCGCAAAAGCTCTTGTATTGAATATCCATCAGGCTCAGATTACCGTTCAGACTCCAGTTATTATCGATGTGATAGGTGCCCTCAAACTCAACTCCCGTATTGGTGATGGTGCCTTCGTTTAGAGTTGTCCGTTGGCCAAGATCTCCAGGGCCAAAACCGTAATCGATGCCACCGTTCAGTAAGGGGTCATTCCAGTCTCCATCCCAGCTTACGGTGTAGATATTGGTTTGGTTTTCCCACTCCAGGCTATAGAGAGAAGCGGCAAAGTTCAGTTTGTTATCAAAGGCTATGCCTTTGACACCCACTTCCATGTTCGTCAGCTTTTCTTCTTCGTAGGTCTTGAAGGTGTTTGGTCCATAGGTAACTTCACCGGCAGCATTCGCCAGAGCTATGGCTTCTGCTACACCGTCGAAGGTGTAACCGATATTTACCCCGGCCGGGTTAGTGCCCTGGGAGAATTGACCATAGACAGTCAGACCGTTTTCGAGGTTGTGAGTGATAGAAAGACGGGGGCTGAAAGACTTGGTTTCTTTTTCCAGTACCTTGTTGTCTTCAATAGCGTTTGTGTTAGAAATTTTGTCTTTCTGATAGCGGCCTTCGATCTGGATAGTGGTGTCGTCAGAAAGATCATAGGAGAGGCTGGCGAATATACCGGTATTGGTAATGCCGTCACCATAGATGCTGCGTGGGCCAAACTCGCGGCCGATAATGGATGGACCATCCAGCCCAAGCCGCTCACCAGCTGTTTCCCAAGAACCTTGACCTGGCACATCCGCTTTATAGTTGGTGGCTCCGATCATATAACGCATACGCTCTTCAGAGGGTGATACCCAGCGAACTTCCAGATATTGTTCTTCAATGTTATATGGGTTGGACATATGAGAAACCACATTGCTCAGAGTGGTAGCACCGCCGTTGACATTGGGGCCGCCCGAGAAGGTGGGTGCGGCCGCTGTGTAATCACCGTCCTGCCATACTTCGGTGTATTCGGAAGCGTCCATAGCCAAAATCTGGATAGAGCTCTCGCCAACGGCGAAATCCAGCTCGAGTTGAAAACGCTCACGTTCATCACGTGCATAAGGGTTCAGAACGGATGCAGAAAGCGCCAATTCATAGTTCAGGTCACCTGGAACCAGTCCTGCAGATGCAGGCACGTCGTGGTTACGGGTAATGCCTCCGTCAGGAATGCTCAGATCACAACGTTCGGTTACGTTGCCGCGAAAGTAATCACGTCCTGCCGGGGTGGTGTAGTTAGTGCAGTTTTCAAACGCAACCGGATCAATAAAGGTTCTGTTGCCGGGTCTGTCATCGGCTTTCTGATTGATATATCTCAGCTTGGCTGAAAAAGTATCGGTAGGATCCCATACCAGTTTTGTTGAGAAATAATCTGTAGAGGTTGAAGCCAGGTGATAGCCATCAGTGGATATCCACTCATCCGGACCTTCGTACTCTTCTGAGCTGATATCCATGGTGAAACCCAGTGTGTCGGTAATGGGGCCTGCCAGCGCAACAGAAAATTCATCCCGGCCCATGTTACTGGTGCCAATAGTTACGTTAGCTTCGAGTTCTTCGCTGGGATCGCGGGAAACGTAGTTAATAGCACCGGCAAAGGTAGCCCGACCAAAAGCTGCACTTTGTGGGCCTCGGTAGAGTTCTACTCGCTGAACATCAACAAACCCCAACGATCCCTGTTGGCCAACCAGAGGAAAGCCGTCGAGGAAAGAGTTCATTTTTTGTTGGGTTACGCCCAGTCCGTTGCCCTGTACGCCGCGAACTCCCGGAGTGGCGGTGTTGCGATCGCCCCATCCGGTGTCGTACTCAAAGCCGACTGCCGAATCAAACAAATCCTGGGCATCAAAAATACCGGCTTCGCCGATAAGTTCATCACTGACAACCGAGATAGCAACGGGAACCTCTTGCAAGGATTCTTCTCGCTTTCGGCCGGTGACGATGATTTCTTCAAAAGCTTGATTTCCACCAGCTTGTGCAAAGACTGGTGAAACCAACCCTTCGCTGATGAATGCTCCAAATACAACTGATACTGCTAATAGTTTTTTATTCACTTTTACTCCCCCCGAGTATTAAGCGTTAACTAGATTTATCAATTTTTTAGACTAGATTTTGCTCTATTGGTATTTTTTAAAATTAGAGCTGTCGGCAGTATTCTCCTTGAAAAATAGTTGTGTCAAGAGATAAACACGTGGCTCAACATTTCTTATCAAATGCAAAATAAAGAATAATTTTTTCTTTTCGCTATGCTTTTTACCATTGGGCCGGGTCGAGTCCGTAATAAATACTAAGTTGTTGATATAGTTTTGGAATCTTGTTTTTCATTTGCTTGGGTTTTTCAAAAAATGACTCGGTAATTACCGCAAAAAACTCTACCGGAGAGGTCGCGCCGTAAGCGTCTATAACTGTGTTTTTCCCGTTTTTAACACGGGTCTTAAAAGCGAGATATTCCCGATTAAGTGTTGTGGCCCAGTCTTTGTAGTTTTCAGCTTCTCTCAAAATGGGCAGACCATCCATCAAGGCATTTTCTTCATCAAGTTTGTGGGCGAATTCGTGCAACACCACATTAAAACCATCCTGGTCATTAATAGATCCCTGAAGTACTTCTTCCCAAGCCAAAACCACCGGACCGCGATACCAGGATTCTCCGGCGCGATGGCTGATATGCTTTACCTGTATATCACCATGATGGGATGTTTGGGGTACCTGATAGCTCTGTGGGTAGATCAATAGATTACGGAAACCGGGAAAACAATGGTTCTTTCTGGTCAACAGCAGCAAACAGGCATTTGCCGCAATAGTCAGGCGCATTTGATCGGTAATTTCGAGCCCGGCACAGCCGATAAATCTCTTCTCGTGAAGAAAGATTTGAATATTTCCCTCCAGTTCTGGCCTGAACTGTTCCGGCAGTTTGCGATAGAGCGCGACATTGCGTTGCACCATATCGCGTTGTGATGGACTCAAGGGTTGGGTAAAGAGTTTTTTGTGCTGCGAGACTTTCCAACGTCGAAAAGCAAAATAGACTGAGCCGGCCAGCAGTGCGACCGATAACATAATCAGCAGAAAAACTTCTGCTGTCATCGGGTTATTCCAGCACTGGTCTTAACCAGCGCTCCAGTTCGCTTTCTTCCATGTTTTTACGCGCTGCCAGGCTGGCGAGTTGATCCCGTCCGATTTTGCCCACACCAAAATAACGCGATTCAGGATGGGAAAAATACCAGCCGCTAACGGCCGCGGCCGGGGACATGGCGAAGTTGTCTGTCAGAACACAGCCTATGGCTTTTTCCGAGCCGAGCAGATCGAAGAGCGCGCGTTTTTCCGTGTGATCCGGGCAGGCGGGATAGCCGGGGGCGGGCCGTATGCCCTGATATTTTTCAGCGATAATATCTTCGTTGCTGAGAGACTCTTGTGGTTGATAACCCCAAAATTCGGTGCGTATCAGTTTGTGCAGATATTCAGCCAGAGATTCGGCAAAACGGTCAGCCAGAGCTTTCACCATAATGGCACGGTAGTCATCGAGATCGGCAAGATACTTGTCCGCCAGGGCTTCGGCACCCTCAATGCATACGGTAAAGCCGCCAATATAGTCTTTCAGGCCGGTTTCTTTGGGGGCGACAAAATCGGCCAGGCTCTGATACTTCCTATCGGCATTTTTGTCTTGCTGTTGGCGGAGGTGGTGCAGCAGAGCGATTTTTTCCGAGCGGGACTCATCGGTATAGAGTTCCAGATCGTCGTGATTTACCTGATTGGCGGGCCATATACCGTAAACCGCTTTGGGCGTCAGTAATTTGTTCTCCACCAGTTCCTTGAGCATTTCCTGGGCATCGGCAAAAAGTTGTGTCGCCGCTTCACCGACCACTTTATCTTGCAAGATACGGGGGTATTTGCCAGCTAACTCCCAAGTAATAAAGAAAGGGGTCCAATCTATGGTTTCGATCAGGTCGGACAGCTCGATGTTCTCCAATACATGCACCCCGATCTTTGCCGGAGTGGGTGGCTGATAATTCTGCCAGTCGAGTTGGGGTTTCTGGGCAGCCGCCTGATCGTAAGGCAGGAGAGGTACTTTGCGGCGATTGGCCACACGCTCACGAACCTTGGCGTATTCTTCCTGGATTTCCGAAATATAGCTGTCGCGGTGCTCCTTGCTGAGCAGGCGTGATGCGGCGCTGACGGCTCGGGATGCGTCGGGTACATAGACGACCTGATTGCGTTTGAATTCCGGCGCGATCTTAACGGCAGTGTGTGCTTTGGAGGTAGTGGCGCCGCCGATCAGTAAGGGCACATTATAGCCCTGACGTTCCATTTCATTGGAAATGCTTACCATCTCGTCGAGGGAGGGCGTGATCAGACCACTGAGGCCTATAATATCGCACTGGCTGGTTTTGGCTTC
>JBFHKI010000069.1:0-8786 GCA_041595415.1 Pseudomonadales bacterium
GATAAAGTTGGTGTTGCCAGAGCTGGGCAAAGCCATGAATTACGCGAGCAGTTACGTCAATTGCAATACCGTATTGACAGGCTTCAGGCGAGAGTCCGGGACATACAGGCATTAAAGACAACTCCGGCTGTAGGAGGGGTAACAGACTGATGCGTGGTTTTATCCGGTTTCATTCATTAGCTTGGCAGGCTTATCGATATCGGCTTGATGAGCTCATCCCGGCAGATGCTTCAGTCTGGATAAAAGTACTTTTTGTGTTTGCACCTCTGTTCGGGAGCAAAAAAAACACACCAAAAGCCGAGCGGTTGCGGCAGTTTCTTCAGTCCCAGGGGCCGATATTTGTCAAATTTGGTCAGTTGCTGTCAACCCGGCCGGACCTGTTGCCTGAGGATATTGCTGAAGAGCTACAAAAACTGCAGGATCAGGTCCCGCCCTTTGACCCGGAACGATTCAAGGAAATTGTGGAATCCGGCTTGGGCGCTCCTATTGAAGAATTGTTTGCCGAATTTGAAGACCAGCCCCTGGCTTCGGCTTCTCTTGCCCAGGTGCACGGGGCCGTGCTGGATAGTGGTGAAAAAGTTGTAGTAAAGGTTCTGCGCCCGGGTGTGGAGCAACAGGTGCAGCGCGATCTTGCTTTGATGCGCATGATGGCGGCCCTGCTTGATCGTGCCGGTTCAGACGGAAAAAGACTGCATGCCCCCGAGGTAGTAGCTGATTATGAGGCAACTATTTTGCGGGAATTGGATCTTGAGCACGAAGCCGCCAATACACAGATACTTCGGGATAATTTCGACTGTGATACGCAGGCTCATCCGGTCAATTACACTCCAAAAGTCTACTGGGACTTCGTGCGGACCAATATTCTGGTGTGCGAGCGCATTAAGGGCATCCCGGTCAATGATCGCGCGGCTGTACTGGCACAGGGTACGGACCTCAAACGCCTGGCCGAAACCGGTGTGGAGATCTTCTTTACCCAGGTTTTTGAACATAATTTTTTTCATGCCGACATGCACCCGGGCAATATCTTCATCGCTTGCGAAAATATCGACAAACCCCAATACATATCTGTTGATTGCGCCATCGTTGGCACACTCACTGAGGCGGAAAGAAACTCACTGGCCAGCATCCTGTTGGCCGTTTTTCGGCGCGACTATCGCCGCGTTGCCGAGGTGCAGATTCGTCATGGTTGGGTGGCGCCGGAAACTTCAGTGCACGAATTTTCGGCTGAAATACGCAAGGTTTGTGAGCCCATATTTGCAAAACCCCTGAGCGAAATATCCTTTGCCGACATGCTGGTGAGCCTGTTCAGCACGGCACGCAAATTCGATATGCAGGTGATGCCCTCTCTGGTGTTGCTGGAAAAAACCATAATTAATATCGAAGGGCTGGGTCGGCAGCTCTATCCGGAGCTGGACCTCTGGTCAACAGCGGCACCTTTTTTGGAGCGATGGTGGAAAAAACAGCATTCACCCAAAAGGCTGTGGAAAAAATTTCGCGACAACGCCCCGGAATATCTCGAAGATCTGGCCCAATTGCCGGCCCTGACCCGGGACTTGCTGGAGCAGAATTCCCAGCAAAAAAGGGTGCAAAAAAACCTTTCGAATCGACTGCGAATTGCCCTTATCGGTGCGGTTTTGATCGGTTCTGCGGCAGGACTTATCTTGGCGGTTAGCCCCTTTGCTGCAAGCATGTCTCCTCTGGTACCTGCGATTATTGGTTTAACAGGACTTTATTTGCTTGTTAGGTCGTCCTGAGAGTTCGATAATGCCGCGCTATGTTTGATTCACTGTTAGAACAAGTTGCCTGGAATGAAAAAGGTCTGGTAGCAGCTATTGCTCAGGATGCTGCCAGTGGCCGGGTATTAATGATGGCCTGGATGAATGCTGAGGCGCTCCGCGAAACGTTGGATAGCGGTTATGTGACCTACTGGTCGCGTTCGCGAAACCGGTTGTGGCGTAAGGGCGAGAGCTCGGGGAACCGACAAAAGCTGGAGTCGGTGCAGTTGGATTGCGACGGTGATGCACTTCTGTTTCAGGTTGCACAGGAGGGTGGAATTGCCTGTCATACGGGCAGAAACTCCTGTTTTTATCGCCACCTGGAAAATGGCGAGTGGCAAATAGGAGAGCCAATCTTGAAATCTGCCGAGGAAATGTATGGCCATGACTGAGACTACAACAGAGAGCACGCTCGATATTTTGCTGCAGCTGCAAGAGGTTCTGGAGCAACGCAAAGCCGTGGACAGTTCGGACTCCTATGTTGCCAGCCTCTATCAAAAAGGGCTTAACAAGATTTTGGAGAAGGTTGGTGAAGAGGCTACCGAGACTATTATCGCCGCCAAGGATGGAGATCGGCACGAGCTGGTCAAAGAAACTGCGGATCTGTGGTTTCACACTATGGTTATGCTTGCGGACCAGGGATTGTCTGCAGCAGATGTTGTTAACGAATTAGCGCGTCGTTTCGGTTTGTCCGGTCTGGATGAAAAAGCGTCGCGCTCATCATGAGGTAATGGGAAATGGGATTAGGTGGAATTAGCATTTGGCAGTTATTGATCATCCTGGTGATAGTGCTGCTTTTGTTTGGCACAAAAAAACTCAAGGGTATCGGCTCGGATTTGGGCGGTGCGGTGAAAGGTTTTAAAGATTCGATGAAAGATGAGGATGAGGCGAAGTCCACCAGCCAGGAAAAGGTTGCTGAAGAGAGCTCCGCCCAAAGTACATCCCAAGCAGAACAGGACAAGCAAGAGAGCAAATAGCATTAGGTTCCCCGCGTTCAGCCCGAGCATTTAAATGTTTTCAATAGGTTTTGCCGAACTACTGGTAATTGCCGTAATCATCTTGTTGGTGGTCGGTCCCGAGCGCCTGCCGGAAACTATTCGTTTTGTCAGTATCAATATTGCCAAGTTTCGGCGCTATTGGCAGAGCACCCGACGCGAAATCGAAAAAGACCTGGGGTTAGATGATTTGCGCCGGGAGATTCACAACGCGGCGGTTATGGAGCATCTTGAAGAAACCAAAAAAATGCTCAATAAACCCGCGCTAAAAGACGCCGATGGTGAACCCAAGGTTGGTATCGACGAGGCGGCCTTTGTCGCCGAGCGTGTCGCTCAGGAAAAAGCGGAAACAACAAAGAATGAAGCCGAGACACAGGTAACCAAAGACGATCCGGAAGAGAGCATTGCCCCGAAATGAGTGACGGCGAGCAGCAACAAACCCTGATAGAGCATTTGCTGGAATTACGTACCCGTATTATCCGGGCGCTTATCTGTGTCGCGGTACTATTCCTGATGCTCTTTGCCGTGGCTAACCCCCTCTACGAAATATTGTCGCAGCCGCTACGGGATATGATGCCGGAAGGCACGTCCATGATTGCCACCGATGTCGCTTCACCCTTTTTGGCACCCCTTAAACTATCGTTGTTTCTGGCGATTTTTCTGTCTATGCCCTATCTGCTTTATCAGCTCTGGGCCTTTGTGGCACCAGGTCTGTACAAGAATGAAAAAGCTGTAGCTTTGCCGATATTTATCAGCAGTGTGGTGCTGTTTTATTGCGGGATTGCCTTTGCCTATTTTGTAGTTTTCCCGCTGGTGTTCGGCTTTTTCACCAGTGTGGCGCCCGAATCGGTTTCCGTTATGACGGATATCAACAGCTACCTGACCTTTGTCATGAAGCTGTTTTTTGCCTTTGGTCTGGCCTTTGAAATACCGGTGGCTACCTTTTTGTTGATTCGTGCCGGAATAGTCACGGCCGAAGATTTGGGTGCCAAACGTCCCTATGTAGTGATTTTTTGTTTCATCATCGGCATGTTTATGACGCCGCCGGATATCTTTTCGCAAACCCTTCTGGCCATTCCGATGTATGCGCTATTTGAGTTGGGGCTGTTATTTAGCCGGATATTTGCCCCGGCAGCAGCTACTACAGAAGAAGATCGGGAAACCGAGGGAGAACGCGTTGCTCGGCTCGAGGAAGAGGATGCTTAAGCGCCCTCCTTCCAGTTACTGGTTTTCCGAGTCAAGCCAATGAGTTTGCTGCACTTCGTCTATTTTTTAATTGTTACCCTGGTGTATTTCTTCGCCCATCGCTGGTCAAACAGAATGGTGGTGGGGTCCGGCGCAGCTTCGCGGTCCGTTCCGGCCAGGGTTCAGTATGTCAAGAAGACGGTATCCATAGCCCTGACTCTTATCTATCTGGCGGTAGTCAGCTTGGTTCTGGGGATTAACTACGGAGAGATAACGATCTTCCTGTCTTCGGCTTTTGCCGTTATAGGTGTTGCTCTTTTTGCCCAGTGGTCCATCCTGAGTAATATCACCGCCAGCCTGGTGATCTTTTTTGGCTTCCCTTACCGCATTGGTGATCGAGTCAAAGTGTTGGACAAGGATGACACCCTGAGCGGTGTGATTGAGGAAATTTCACTATTCAGTGTGCAACTGCGGGATTCCGAGGGCAATCTGGCAACCTTTCCCAATAGTCTGTTTCTACAGCGGCCAGTGATTAAAATTGAATCCAAACATTCCAAAGCGGTAGTTGAATTCGAGGATTAACTCTCGGCTCTATCAATAGTGCGGCGGCGGTGGTTCCGGTAACAATGAATTTTCTTCTGCGCCCTCTGTGGATCGCTTTTGCCGGTCGATCACCGCTTTCAGTTTTTGCTCCAGAGCATCCATACGCAACTGCTGTTGATAGAGCGCGCTATGCAACTTTTCCAATTCATCTTCCTGAAAGGCTAGCTGGGATTGCAGCTCGGCGATTTGTTTTTCGGTGGGTTCAGTCACGGATTTGCCGGTTGATTGATCTGTTGGGGTATTCTAATCACTTCCAGACAATTAACCCATGTATGTGAATTAACTGGCCGAGAGAAAGTCTATGAAATCCTTGTTTTTCAAGTCAGCTGCCAAAGTCGAGAAGACCTCTATAGGTTTGGCTCTTGGCGGTGGCGGTGCCCGGGGCTTTTGTCATATTCCGGTGTTGCAAACACTGGATGATCTGGGAATCCGGCCGAATCATATTGCCGGCACCAGTATGGGAGCCATCATAGGGGCTATATACGCTTCCGGAACTCGGCCGGCTGAAATCCGCGACATCATTAATGGCATGGTTATCCAGCAGGGCGAGGGCATAAAGGACATCTTTCAAAAGCCCGGGTTGCGTAAATGGTTCGATTTGATTGATCTGAATATCTTCAAAAAAGGCGGTGTTCTCAAGGGCGGTAAAATTGTTGAATTCCTGCATGAAATTATTGGCGTGGACACTTTTGAAGAACTGCAAATCCCCCTGACGATAGTTGCCACAGATTTTCACACTGGAGAAGAGGTATTATTTGACTCTGGCCCTCTAATGCCGGCGGTGCGGGCTAGCATGTCGCTGCCCGGGTTGTTTGAACCGGTGCATTTCCAGGACAGGTTGCTTATCGATGGCGGAGTGGTAAACCCGGTTCCGCACGATTTGCTGCTGGATACCGACTATGTCATAGCCGTAGATGTAAGTGACTTGCCACAGAGAAGCAGCAAGGTGCCTGGTGTCACCGATGCCTTGATGGGTACAGTGGAAATAATGGGGCGGCAGATCGGTGATACCCGGCGCGCCGTTAACCCGCCGCATGTCTTTTTGCGCCCGGATTTTGGCGGGGTGGAAATGACCGATTTTCACCGCGCTGAAAAAATCTTCAAGGTGGCCGAACCGATTTGTCTCAAGCTGGAAGCGGAGTTGATGGCCCGATTCGGTTTGAACGCCTCCGGAAAAGAATAATTAGTCGCCTAATACTTCCTCTCTTTGGCGGCGGTATTCTTCGTAGTCGTCCTGAATTTCTTCCAGGCATCTCTCCTGTTGGGCCGGCGGTTGCCTGCGACACTGCTCCTTCAAATTTTCCTGCATAGTGTTGTAGGCGGCTTGATTGGAACAAGCGCAAAGCGTGTAAACAAGTGGGATGGTTATCAGGGCTTTATTCATAAAGTCTTGCCAAGATCTTGGTCGAGCTGACAATCTACAGCGCCGAAAACTCCAAAGGTTTCTGGCGTATTAAAACAAGGGTAGTGCAGTTTCAAGTTTTTCCAGGTTGTCGCTCGCCAGGTCAAGAATATCAGCTGTTGAGCTTTCAAAACTATCCAGCACAACAAGTTTACTGCCGGCAGCGGAAATGGCGTCCTGAATCTCGTCCGAGGGCTCCCATTTGTGTATTACAACCGGAATGCCGCGGGATTTCAGGGTTTGGGTAAGATTCGCCAGATCCTCATCGGTCCAGTTTATGTCCTGTTTAATAAAGTAGTCATCCACAAAAAGGCCAAACTCGTTGGTCAGATAGGAGAACTCGTCTGCCAGAGCATAGAGATAGGGATCGCGGCTGGCGAAAGCCGCTTCGTAGTCGCGTTTGACTGCAAGAATCTCGGTAGATATTTTTTGTTCATTGGCCCGGATAGTCTCGGCTTCGGCAGGAAACAGCCGAACCAGGTCATTGCTGATTATTTTGGCTGAACGAATAATATTGGCGGGGCTCAGCCAAAAATAGGGCGAAACCTCACCTGTGGCAGGTGAATTGGCAATGGTTATGCCGGAAAGCTGTGCTGAGAAAGGAAGCGTGGCATCGATATTGACGACGCCAATATTTTGTTCGCGGACACTGATATAGAGAGGGTCTTGCTGCCAGATATGCCCCATGCTGACTACGGCTTTAGCTTGGCGGAACTCCGCGTAGTAGGGTTCAGCCTGCTTGGCGAACCAGGTTGGTTGTGCCGCGAGCGAACGCGCCCGGTCCGGCAGGTTTGTAACCTGTATCGAAGTGTCGGCCAGAAGTGCACTGGTAATACTGTATATCGGCCCTACCGAGGTCAGCACCAAATCAGCGGGACTTTCGGTTTCTGTTCGGGGTTGTAGTACCTGACAAGCCGCCAATAGAACAAGGCCCGCTAGTCCGAGCGCTCTGCGCAAGGTTCCTCCCCAACTGTTCATCAGATTTTTGCCTCTTTGAATTGGGGTAGAAAGCCGCGCATCAGACTGGTGACCAGAAAGATCAAACCTGCACAGAGAATAATGGCGCCTCCGGATGGGACCGCCAGATCAAATTGCATGGGAATAATGATGCCAACCAGGCAGCTGATCAGGGAGAAAATAATGCTCCAGAGAACAAAACCTCCCAGTGAGCGGTTGAGGTTGCGCGCGGCGGCAGCCGGAATCAGCAGAAGTGCTTCGACCAGTACCGCGCCGACAATTTTTACGCAGGCAACAGTAATGATGGTGATCATTAGCACAAAGACGTATTCCATTAATTGGACCCGCACACCGCGCACATGGGCCAGCGCCGGGTTGAGGCTGGCGAGTAACATCTGGTTGAAGAATATCAGGCCGGTGCCTATCAACAGAATGGAAACCACAACGAGTACGCCGATATCCGTAGGGCTTACTGTGAGAATAGATCCGAATAGAATCTGATTTAGAATGTGAGTGTTCACTTTTGCTGAAATAAACAGCAGCAAAGATGCACCCAAAGCCAGTGAGATAGAAAGGAACACCCCGATCAGTGTGTCAGAGGCCATTTTTGTATGGTTTTTTGTGAAGTTCAGTAACAGGGCAAAAAGAATACAAAAGGCGAACATGGAGACATAGGGCGAGGTATAGGATTCACCCAAAATAATGCCAATACCCACGCCGGTCAGAGCCGCGTTACCAACTGCCTGAGAGAAAAATGCCATGCGTTTGGCGACTACCATGGTTCCGAGGGCGCCGAGCACCGGCCCGATTAACAGGGCACAGAGAACCGAATTGATAACAAATTCATAGGCCAGCGCATCCGGCAGCTGGTTGTTATAGGCCATATTGAGAATGGCATCTTGAATTGCTTCCAGGCCCATCATGCGGCTTCTCCAGAGTAGTCCTGATCATGGAAATTGCCGTGCATCATGGGTTCTGTCAGGGTAGTTGCTGTTGGACCACTGGCAATTACCCTGCGGTCAATAACAGTGATTTGATCCGCGATCCGTTTAACCTGGGCCATATCATGGTTTACCCAGAGAATCGTTTTTTGGTCGGTACGCAGTTCTTTGATCAGCGTTTCAAAAATAGCGATACCGGACTCGTCAAGACTGGTCATAGGCTCGTCAAGAATAACCAGAGAAGGGTCTGGTATCAGAGCCTGGGCAAAGAGCAAACGCTGGCGCTCGCCGCCGGAAAGGCTGCCTATCATGGTTTTTTCTTTATCCTTCAATTGCACGCGGGACAAGGCCGATGCGATGGCCGCCCGATATGATTTCCGGATACCCCAAAAAGCCGGAGTTCTCTGGCAAACCAGCGCCATAAAGTTATCCACAGAGATAGGCAGGGTTTTGTCAAAATCCAGAAATTGGGGAACATAGCCGATATTGGAATTGTCCGCCCAATCAAACTCGATTTGGCCCTTGTGCGGCATCTGGCCCAGGATGGACCTCAGTGTGGAGGTTTTGCCGCCGCCATTGGGGCCGATAATGCAGTGCACCTGGCCGGGTTTGGCTTGCAAGCTGATATTTTCCAGAATTTTGGCGTTGCCAAGAGACAGGTTGAGGTTAGATACCTTTATTGTTGGACCCATTAGTTGTCGCTCATATTGTCTGCATTAAGAGAGGCGCTGTATTCAAGAGCGCCTAACAGCTCTTCGATATTTTGCCGCATATCCAGTTCAAACCGGTCGGCCGTATAGTCGCCGTCGGAAATATGGGAAAAGGAGAAAATCTTTACCTGTGTTTCGGCTTCAATTGTATCGGCCAATTTGCTGGCGAAATACTTTTCAGCAAAGAGAACGGTTACCCCGGTGGATTTGATTTCATC
>JBFHKI010000070.1:0-8754 GCA_041595415.1 Pseudomonadales bacterium
GTTCTCGTTGGAAGCTATGGTCTCAAGGGAGGTATAGCTGCCATCGGATTCAAAACCCAGTGCCACGCTGGCGCTGCCCACGGTAAAACCTAGGGTCTCAGCTGCATCTACGGTTCCATCATTGTCAATGTCGACTTCGGCGTACAACAATATAGCTGCGCCAGGGTCGCTATCACCGGGTGAAACAGAGATGCTGGCAGACCCGGTACTTGAAGAAGTTAACACCTGCAGGGATGACGGAGTAATAGTCGGGCTACCGGCTATTATCGAAAAGGTTACAAGCTGGCCGCCCAACGGCGAACCGGAACTTGTAAGTGTGACAGTGACCACACCCGGTTCAACCACATTGATAGTGCTGGTTGCCGACCCGTCAATCGCCGAGGTCAGCTCCAGGGAAATAGAAACAGATGAAGCGATAACATCGCCTGAACTATCTACCGCATCAACTGCATCAGCCGCATCATCCAGTGGACTACCTGTCCCACCGCCACCACAGGAAGCTAAAATTAATGTCAGAAAACCGAGTAGAGAGAAGCGTGAAAACAGGAGGGGTAGTCGCATTTTATTTCCTCGTTTTGACAGCCCTACCCATGCCAGGCAGACGTCAAATTACGCGATCCAATTGAATGATTTGGGCAAATATAGCAGTAAAGAAATAGTCAGTCCAAAGCAGAGCCCTGTTTTTTATAAACTTTAGAGCTGTTTCACATAAGCCACTGAGGAAAAAGAAACTTTGATGAAATTGAACAAAAAACCTGAAAAGGAAGATACGGGCCGATTTTCGACCGGCCCGCTCCACGGAAAACCCTAGTTGACCCGGGGATCCAGTTCTCCAGCTTCGTAACGCTGGAACATTTTTTCCAATCCGAGAGGCTTGATCTTGTCGGCATTGCCTGCCGTTCCGAAGGCTTCGTAACGGGCAACACAGATATCTTTCATAGCCGTGATGGTTTGACTTAGATATTTGCGCGGATCAAATTCTGCTGGATTTTCAGCCATATAGCGACGAATTGCACCAGTAGAGGCGAGTCGCAGGTCAGTGTCGATATTAACCTTGCGCACCCCGTGTTTGATGCCTTCCTGAACCTGCTCAACGGGAACACCATAGGTTTCGGGGATCTCACCACCAAACTCATTGATGATAGCCAGCCAGTCTTGAGGTACTGCCGAAGAACCGTGCATCACCAAATGGGTATCGGGAATACGGGCATGAATTTCCTTGATGCGGTCAATGGCGAGGATGTCACCCGTTGGTGGACGGGTAAACTTGTAGGCGCCGTGACTGGTACCACAGGCAATCGCCAGGGCATCCACCTTGGTCGCTTTAACAAAATCGGCGGCTTCTTCGGGGTCGGTCAGTAGCTGACTGTGATCCAGTACACCCTCGGCTCCGACACCGTCTTCCTCGCCAGCCTGTCCGGTTTCCAGCGATCCAAGACAACCCAGTTCACCTTCTACCGAAACACCACAGGCGTGGGCCATATCCACGGCACGCTGGGTTACAGCAACGTTGTAATCATATTCCGCCGGCGTCTTGCCATCTTCCATCAGAGAGCCATCCATCATCACCGAGGTAAAACCAAGCTGGATAGAGCGCTGGCAGATCGCCGGACTGGTGCCGTGATCCTGATGCATCACCACCGGTATATCCGGCCACTCTTCGGTAGCTGCTTCTATCAGGTGACGCAGAAAGGGCGCACCGGCATATTTACGTGCACCAGCCGATGCCTGCAGTATTACCGGAGAATTGGTTTGCTCGGCGGCCAGCATAATGGCGCGAACCTGTTCAAGATTGTTTACGTTAAAAGCTGGAACCCCGTAGCCATTTTCTGCGGCGTGGTCCAGTAACTCTCTCATGCTTATCATTGGCATAACTGTTTACTCCTGATTGTTTTCAGCTGCGCTATTTAAGTGCTGCAGCTTTCAGAGCCGCAACCGCTGGTAATTCTTTACCCTCTACATATTCCAAAAAGGCGCCACCGCCGGTTGAGATATAACTCACCCCTGCGCTGATGCCAAATTTGTCGATGGCCGCCAAAGTGTCACCACCCCCGGCCACTGAATAGGCTGGCGATTCGGCAATGGCTTTGGATATCGCCTCGGTACCACCGGCAAAGGCATCAAATTCAAAAACGCCCACCGGACCATTCCACAACAGGGTTCCGGCCTTGCCGATAAGTTCAGCCATGATTTTGCGGGATTGCGGGCCGATGTCGAGTATCATTTCGTCGTCTTTGACATCATCGATGGCACAGATCCGCGGCTGGGCTTCGGCACTGAATTCGGTCGCCGTAACCAGATCAACCGGCATGGGAATCTCACACTTTTGCATAAGTTGTTTGGCGGTATCCAGCAAATCCGGCTCATGCAAGGATTTGCCAACGGAGTAACCCTGTGCAGCGATAAAAGTATTGGCTATACCACCACCCACTATCAACTGGTCAACCTTGTCGGAGAGCGCTTCAAGAACGGTGAGCTTGGTGGAAACTTTGGAGCCGCCAACAATCGCCAGCATTGGAGGTTTCGGGTTGGCCAACACCTTGGCCAGAGCGGTCAGCTCGGCATCCAGTAAGGGACCGGCGCAGGCTTGCCTGGCTTCACGAGCCACTCCATAGGTCGAGGCCTGGGCACGGTGAGCCGTGCCAAAAGCATCCATAACAAAGACATCGCAAAGAGCGGCATATCGTCGCGACAGCTCCTCATCGGAGGACTTTTCACCGGCGTTAAATCGCACATTCTCCAACAAAAAAAGCCGGCCTTCAGTCTGGGGAGGATCGATATCCTTGAGCAACTGCACCCTTTCACCCAGAGCCTCTGTCAGATATGCAGCGATAGGAGCCAGAGAGTATTTTTCTTCCGGTTGACCTTCGGTGGGCCGCCCCAGATGAGACATCAGAATGACACGACCGGCACCCTTGTCCAGAGCCAGTTGAATGCTGGGCATGGCGGCGCGCAATCGGGCATCGGATGTGATCTTGCCAGCCTCTACAGGAACATTGAAATCTTCCCTTATCAACACGGACTTGCCGGTTAGATCCAGGTCGGACATTTTTTTATAAGTCATGCAAATTACCGATTTAAGAATTCGAAATGGAAGAAATATGGTTAGCTATATCCAGTATACGGTTGGCATAGCCCCATTCATTATCAAACCAGACAAGCAGTTTGAGATGCCGTTTGCCTGACATCCGCATCTGCTGCAGGTCAACGATACCCGAGCGAGCATCATGAACAAAATCACAGCTTACCAGCGGTTCGCTGGTATAGCCCATCACGCCGCAAAACTCGTTGTCACAGGCCCTTTGCAATACCTGTTTCACTTCTGGCAAAGAGGAGTCACCCGCCAAAACCACACCTACATCCATAGCGGAAACATCCGATATGGGCATACGCAAGGCGCTGGCCTGAGTGCGTTCTTCAAGGTGCGGCAGGATGCGACCTATTCCCTTTGCCAGCTCGGTTTCCACCGGAATCATGGACTCAAAGGCAGCGCGGTTACGACGCAGATCCGGATGATGATAGGCATCGATTACCGGCTGATCATTCATGGCCGCATGCAGGGTTCGCACCATAACTGAATCGATACCAAAGGCATCGTCCAGAGCTTTCAAGGGAGGAAGGATGCAGTTGGTAGTGCAGGAACCGGCCGAAATAATCCGATGTTCAAGGGATAGCTGCTGGTGATTGACTCCATACACCGTGGTGATGTCGACATCGGGCTCGGCGGGCTGCGAAAAGATCAGACGTTTTGCTCCCGCGTTGAGATGTTTTTGTGCCGAAGCCCGATCTGTATAGGACCCCGAGGACTCGATCAGGATATCTACCTCTTCTTCGGCCCAGGGGGCCGACTCGGGATCCGGGTTATGACTGAGCCGAATTGTTTTACCCTTAACCTGTAACTGACCATCAACAATACACAGATCGCCATTAAAGCGCCCGTGGGTTGAGTCATAACGCGCCAGATAGGCAATGGATTCCGGTGGAGCTATCTCGTTAATGGCCACAATGGACAGATCGAGCTCGGGCCGTTCTGCCAGAGCCCGAAACACACAGCGCCCTATTCTGCCAAAACCATTAATCGCAATGCGGGTCACTTATATACCCTACTTCAGCATTGTCTGTATTTTTTCCGCCACGTTGGCTGCAGAGAAACCGAAGTGTTCCATCAAAGCAGGGCCAGGCGCCGACTCGCCAAAACGGTCCATTCCGATAACAACACCATCCAGACCAACCAGCTTGTACCAAGACATGCTGTGGCCAGCTTCAACCGCTATACGCTTGCGGCAATTGGGCGGCAGAACGCTGGATTGATAGCTTGTATCCTGCGCGAGAAATGCCTCAACGCAGGGCATGGATATAACCCGCACTTTGTCAGCTTGGGCACCCAGACTTTCCTTGGCCTCCAGGGCAGTGGCGACTTC
Source organism: Pseudomonadales bacterium (assembly GCA_041595415.1). Taxonomy (GTDB): domain Bacteria; phylum Pseudomonadota; class Gammaproteobacteria; order Pseudomonadales; family GM7GCV1; genus JABJGI01. The sequence continues at coordinate 4,422 of JBFHKI010000070.1, forward strand.
GGATCCGGTCGCGATAACCACAACTTCCGGCTCAGCCTTGGCGTCAGAAATAACGTACCCACCCTTTTCGACCTGAGCCAACATGGCTTCGTCACGTGGCTGACAAGCCAATCCCTGTCGCGACAGGGCAAGGGCTGTAGGGCCATCCGAACGTTTTAATGCCGCACCCCAGGCCACCATGGTTTCCACTGCGTCGCAGGGGCGCCAGGTATGCATGTTGGGCGTCGATCTAAGAGAGGTGATTTGCTCCACCGGCTGATGCGTCGGACCGTCTTCACCCAGACCGATTGAATCGTGGGTAAAAACATAAATAACGCGCTGCTTCATCAAAGCAGCCATGCGCAAGGCATTTCGCGCGTATTCCATAAATATCAGAAAAGTGCCGCCGTAGGGAATAACGCCACCGTGAAGCGCCATGCCATTCATAATGGCCGCCATACCGAATTCGCGTACTCCGTAATAAATGTAATTACCTGAAGCGTCTTCTGCAGTTACACCTTTACTGCCACTCCAGTTGGTCAGGTTGGAACCTGTCAAATCGGCAGAACCGCCCAACATTTCAGGAACCTCGGCAGCCAGTTTTTCAATAGCCATTTGCGAGGCTTTCCGGCTGGCCACCTTCTCACTGGCGGCTTGGCTTTCAGCAACAAAGCTGTTCAGCAACTGGTCGAAATTGGCTGGCAGTTCACCACTGATACGTCGCTTGAACTCTGAGGACTGACCGGGGTTTTGCGCACCATACTGCTCCAGCAGCTCGCTCCATTGGGCTTCAGCCTCGGCACCCTTCTCCAGTGCGTTCCAGCCTGCGTAAACTTCTTCAGGTATTTCAAAGGGCGCATAGGGCCAATCGAGGTTCTCGCGGGTAGCGGCAATCTCCGCATCACCCAGGGGTGCCCCATGTGTGGCAGCGGTACCCTCTTTATTAGGCGAACCAGCACCGATCTTGGTTTTACAGCAAATAAGTGTCGGCCGTTCTGTATCGGCTTGCGCCGCCTCAATGGCCGCTTTGATGGCGCCTGAGTCGTGACCGTCCACTTTGGAAATAACCTGCCAACCATAGGCTTCAAAACGCTTGGGGGTTTTATCGGTAAACCAGCCCGAAACGTCACCGTCGATGGAAATCTGGTTGTCATCGTAAAAAGCGATAAGTTTACCCAAACCCAGAGTCCCCGCCAGGGAAGCCACCTCGTGGGATATACCTTCCATCAAACAGCCATCACCCAAAAACACATAGGTCCGATGATCTACCAGATCGTGATTCTTGGTATTAAATTGTGCAGCGAGCACTTTCTCTGTCAGTGCCATACCAACGGCATTTGCCAAACCTTGGCCAAGAGGTCCGGTGGTTGTCTCCACACCCGGGGTATAACCGTATTCAGGGTGCCCGGGGGTCTTTGAATCCATCTGCCGGAAGTTTTTTATATCTTCCATGCTGAGGTCGTAACCTGTCAGATGTAACAGCGAATAGATCAGCATCGAGCCATGCCCGTTGGACAGAACAAAGCGGTCGCGGTTAAACCAGTTGGGGTTTGCCGGATTGTGAATCAGGTAATCATTCCAGAGGACTTCGGCAATATCTGCCATGCCCATTGGGGCACCTGGGTGTCCGCTATTTGCTTTTTGAACCGCGTCCATGGAAAGAACCCGGATTGCATTGGCCAGTGTGCGCCGGTTAGACATTATCTACTCTTCGGTAAAAAGGGCCGTGTATTTTCCATGACAGAGAGGCTAAGGTAAACATCAAAGCTTGGTGCATTGGCGCTTTTCTCTATAATGCACAGCAAAGACCTATAATAGCCTCCGATTTCATGCACTATTTTGCAAAAATCCCGCCATCAGTTGGCCTGTTTTCACTTTTGCTACTTTACAGCTTGACCAATGCCTCTGGTGCATATGCCCAAGCGGGCTCTGGCAGTGATGCCTCCTATGCTTTTGCTCTCAACACAACCTCTAACTCAACCTCCATTCTGGATGGAGCTTCGGTGCATTCGGATCTGGTTCCCGATTCTTTGATTCGCCTTGATGGTACTCAGGAAAATGTCATCTGGGTAGAGATGGCCAAGGGGCTTTTACACCTGCTGATACCCAACCCGAACAACGGTCTTTGGCAAATTGGTTTCAGCCGTCCCATTTCCATAGGTAAAGCCGGCTTTGGCAAACAACTGGAAGGCGACAACCGCACTCCGGTTGGTCTTTATCGAGTCACCTCCTTTTTGGCCGATGAGGAGCTGTCGGATTTCTACGGTCACGGCGCTTTTCCCATCAATTATCCAAACACCTTTGACCGACTGAAAAAACGCACAGGCTACGGCATCTGGCTTCACGGTTTACCCAAGGGGGTCGATGAACGGCCTCTGCTGGATTCCGAAGGTTGTGTAGTTATCGACAATACGGCCTTTGACTGGCTTAAGGAGTACCTCAAGGAAGGCCAAACCCGGGTTTTTCTCGGCGACCAGATCTCCTGGACATCCTCATCTCAACTGAAGCTACAGCGCCAGGAGCTTGAAGCCACTATCGAAAGCTGGCGTTCCGCCTGGGCCTCTCGGGACACGGCAGCCTATCTGAATTTTTACGCTGAAGATTTCAGTAGCCAGAATCACAATCTGGAACAGTGGATCGAATACAAAACCCGCATCAACAAAACCAAAGAGTGGATTGAAGTCGATTTATCCAACCTGAACATTTTTGCCTATCCCGGCGAAACAGACCTGATAGTCACGGAATACGACCAACAATACCGCAGCAGCAACTATAGCGACGAAGGTAAAAAACAATTGTTCTGGCGACGTCAAGCTGACGGCAGCTGGAAAATAATATTCGAAGGCGCCGCCTAAACCGTGAAACTTTCTCTACCGCGAAGGCGAACCCTGCCTTCAATTTTTGCCTGTACTCTGGGTTTCCTGCTATTCAATCTGAGCGGCTGCGTTCTGCTTCCCTCTGAACCGCCTCAGTCTTCACAGGCCGAACATAGCGAGGCCCACAACCAGGCTGAAACGCCTGAAGCAGGAGTGAACCAAGACCTCTCAATTGCACGCGCTGCCGAAGCGCATGCAAAACAAGCTTCGGCTCGTGAGATGAACCCAAACTCGCCTGAAGATGCATCAATCTCTCAGGGCATAGCGGAAGCAGAGGCTGAGCTGGCGCTTTTTGAACTCTGCCAGGAAGTCGGCAATAAACTCGGCAGTATTTCGGTGGAAAACTGCCTGGGACAACAGTTTGTCTTTAATGGGGGCATGTCCGTTATGCACAGACCTCTGGCAATACGCGAATTTGCTCCTCTGCCAAGTCGGGAGCCGCTGGCGCGAGTAATGCTTATCGGCGGGATTCACGGTGACGAGTTTTCGTCCGTATCCATTGTCTTTAAATGGATGGATATTCTCGAGCAACACCACTCGGGAATATTTCACTGGCTCTTTGTACCTGTCAGCAACCCCGACGGATTGCTGGGCAAACAATCCCAGCGGCAAAACTCCAGAGGCGTCGACCTGAACCGAAACTTCCCCTCCCGAGACTGGGATGAACTGGCATTGGCTTTTTGGCGTGACAAGACTGCCTCTAATAACCGCCGCTACCCCGGTCCTTCGGCAGGCAGTGAACCGGAGGTCGTCTGGCTGGTAGAACAAATCGAGAAATTCCAACCGGATGTGATCATTTCGGTTCACGCGCCCTACCATTTGGTGGATTACGACGGCCCCCCGGAAGCACCGGAAAAACTTGGCGATTTACACCTGAGCAAACTGGGTGTTTTCCCCGGCTCGCTGGGCAACTATGCCGGTATCGATCTGGATGTACCTGTGGTGACTATCGAACTGCCCTACGCCGGTATCATGCCCAGCCAGGAACAGATTTCCATGATGTGGACAGACCTGGTGGCCTGGTTAATCGAAGAGCAGTCCGGTCCGGATAATTAACAAACCCCTGTGCTAACCGGCAATTTTGCCCGGTTGAACCACCCCGACACCACCAGAGAATTCTCCCCGCGCTTGCTGATCGGCGTGATAGCTGGAACGCACCAGAGGCCCACAAGCAGCGTGGGTAAAACCTATGCTCAGCGCGTATTCTTCATATTCGGCAAACTCGTCGGGGTGCACATAGCGCCGGAGAGGATAGTGGTCTCTGGAAGGCTGCAAGTACTGGCCAATAGTCAGCATCTGGATATCGTGCTCACGCATGTCGTCCAGCACCCTCATCAATTCATCCTTGGTTTCACCCATTCCAACCATCAAACCGGATTTGGTCGGCACATCCGGCTGAACCTGACGATACTTTTTAAGCAGCTCAAGCGACCATTCATAGTTGGCACCGGGACGAGCTTCGGCATAGAGACGCGGCA
>JBFHKI010000071.1:0-8754 GCA_041595415.1 Pseudomonadales bacterium
AGATGTTGCCCAGATCCGCCACAGAGCAGACCAGTTATCCCAAGGCGATCCGGCACCCGCGCCAGCCTCAACCACAGAGACAGATGAAATCTCTTCCGCAGATCAGTCAAAACCGGAGGGGCAGGACCGTCTGCAGCCTCTGCGCCAGCTTATGGGGAATGAGCTTGACTACCTTATGCAATCTGATCGCATCTTGCAGGCTTGGAGTGAAGCGCAACCCGATTCACTTGACCTCGACGGTATTAACAACGATTTGCTAAGGCTCGCAGAGGTTTCAAGCCAATGCGGAATTGATGAAATCGCTTCTCTAAGTCAGGCAATGTCTAAAGCCACCAGCCATGTGACACGCCAGCAAGAACTCGATCCCGCTATCTATCAGCTCCTGATGCGCGCTTATGAGCTGTTGCTGAATATGCTTGACTCAGTTGCCTCATCCCAGATCGTCACAGAAACGCCCGAAGAATTGATGCATAAGCTGACCGATATTCTGTCGAGTGTCGGCGACCAAGCGGATTCCAGTACCAGTTTGGACGAAGCTCAGGAAACCACGTCAACAAGCTCTGAAGACTTCCGCCCAAGCAATATCGCCGAGGAGCCCTTCGACGAAGCCGAGATTTCTTCGTCCTTTGTCGATAGTGACTTTCAAGACGAGTTAATGCTGACCTTTCTCGAGGAAGCGCAAGACTTGCTCGATGACATCAGCGCTACCCTGATCAGCTGGCGTAACGAACCGCAGGATTTTAGTCACGCCGACTCCCTGCATCGCGCCTTGCATACCCTCAAAGGCGGTGCAAGATTGTCCGGCTTGGACGCGCTCGGTTCCGCCAGCCACGACTTTGAGTCTTTTACCCTGGATTATCAGGTTTCCAGACGTGTGGATTCCGCCTTCTTTGACTCGGCCCTGGAACAATATGACGCCCTGGTCCAAATGGTAGAAAAAGCTCGTGCCGGGGAACCCATCCCCGAGGCCCCGAACACCATCGATCTGCCATCCACAGAAGCGGAGCCGGACGGGAATGGCGCGAATGTCATTATCTCTCCCGTTATAAATATGCCTCCTGCTGTCAGTGCCGAGCTCGAAATCCCGGACAGCGCACCCATCAGCACGGCAACAGAAAAAGATCCACCCAAGGCCGAGTCTGCCATCTCGGCCTCCTCGAAAAACACTCTGGAAGCGGCTTTTAAAGCCCGTGAGCAGTTTGAGTCCGACAACTCTCAGACCAGCTCCACAGCGGCTGAAGCGCGTTCCGATATGGTTCGGCTTCGCGCGGCAGACCTTGATGACATCATCAACCTTTCCGGTGAATCGACCGTCTTCAGAACCCGTATCGAGGCTGAGATCAGTCGTGCGAATAGCACAATCAACGAGCTGGAAAATACCATTGACCGTATCCAGATGCTGGCCAGACGTCTGGATGTGGAAACCCAGGCACAGATAGTCTTTCGTGAGGAACAGATCGCCGAGGCGGGAAGCGACGAGAATTTCGATCCTCTCGAAATGGACCGATACTCCATGTTGCAACAGCTCTCTCGCCAGTTAAATGAATCGGCTTCCGACCTGAAGGATTTTCGCAGCACTCTGTCAAACAGCAACTCGGAAAGTCTGACCCTGCTTACCCAGAACTCTCGCCTGCAGAGCGAATTGAACGATCGCTTGTTGCGCACGCGTATGGTGCCCTTTGGTCGCTTAATGCCTCGCCTGGAACGTATGACCCGACAGATATCGGCCGAGCTCAACAAGAAAGTTCAATTAAACGCCGGGGCTATTGAAGGAGAGCTGGATCGCAACGTGCTGGAACAGGTATTGCCGGCCCTTGAGCATGTCCTGCGCAACGCTATTGATCACGGTATTGAATCCGAGGCCGATCGCCGCGCCTCCGGCAAGGATCTGGTGGGCCGAATCGCAATTGAGGTACAACGCGACGGTGCCCAGGTAGTAATCAAAATTGCTGATGACGGCGCTGGAATCAATTTTGATCGCGTAAAACAACGCGCCATCGAGAAAGGTTTGATCCGCCCGGAACAAGCCGAAACCATGCAAGATGCCGAAGTCGCCGAGCTGATTTTTCTACCCGGCTTTTCCACGGCTGAGTCTCTCAGCCAAATTTCCGGCCGCGGTGTGGGAATGGACGTGGTGCGTTCTACGGTCGGCCAGCTTGGCGGAACCGTCGAGGTGGGCTCCAAACCCGGAGTGGGCACTACCTTCTTTTTACAGATTCCCTTTACCCTTTCGGTGAACCGGGCGCTGATGGTCAGTATTGGTGATGACAATTACGCACTGCCACTCTCCTCTCTGGAGGCGCTTGCCCGAGTCCCCACCAGCGAACTGGACAGTTACTACGAGGACGAAAACAAATTCCTGAGTTACGGCAATCTTCAATACCGAGTGAAATACCTGGGTGAGATATTGCGCACCGCCAAACGACCAGCAACCGAAACCATCAGTGATCGTACGGTACCCCTGGCACTGTTCCGATCGGGTGAGTTTTCCATCGCCGCCCAGGTTGACGAGATCTACGGCAGCCAGGAGATTGTGGTCAAATCCCTGACCCAACCCTTCAACACCATCCCCGGGGTTTCCGGTGCAGCCATTATGGGTGACGGCACGGTTGTTGTAACTCTGGACATGTTTACACTCATGAGCTCGGAAAGAGCCCAGCGAAGTGACATATCCATTCCCACCAATAAGGGTGATGCGGAAGCCGATTCGCAGTTAAAGATTTTAGTGGTGGACGACTCCGTTACGGTGCGAAAAGTCACCAGCCGCTTTCTGAAACGCGAAGGCTTTTCTGTAAGTTTGGCCAGAGATGGTGTCGAAGCACTACAGATGATCAATGAGAGCCTGCCCGATCTGATCATGCTGGATGTAGAAATGCCCAACATGGATGGTTTTGAGCTTTTGGGTATCCTGCGCTCCAACTCCCGTTTTGTAAAAATACCTGTGATACTCATCACCTCCCGTACAGGCGACAAACATCGTCAAAAAGGTTTGGAACTAGGCGCCCAAAGATATTTTGGCAAGCCCTATCGCGAAGACGAACTCTTACAGGCCATAGGCGAACTCATCAATCAGGATAAGGAGTCATGAGCCCAACTTACCCCTTTGCCTGCACACTGGGAATTTGCGACGGATTCAATCTGTTACTGCCCAACAACGCCATAGCGGATGTTGTCTCCTCCATGTCCATCACTACGACACCCAAGGATCAAAAGTGGGTTGTCGGAGAACTGAATTGGCGGGAGCTGAATATCCCTGTAGTTAGCTTCGAGCAACTAATTTTGCAACGGACACCCCGGTTGCGAGGTTCCCATGTGGCTATATTCCACGGCACATTAGATACTGAAAAAATGCCTTTTTATGGCGTCACAGTTCAGGCAATACCACATAATTTCAGTCTGTTAAAAGAGAGTGATTTAACTGAGCGAATGGACGATTTAAAACTCGATTACTGCAGCATGAAGGTAACGGCCCGCGGCGTGGCCTCCATCATCCCCGACCTGAACAACATAGAAGCAAAAATCCTGTCTAGTTGATATCGCCAAGAAAATACTGAAACAAAGCTATGGCGACAACAGGAGCGGTTTCCGTTCTGAGAATACGCGGCCCCAGAGCGACGGCATTAAAGTCATACTGATCAGCAAAAAGCCCTTCTTCTGCCTCACTAAAGCCTCCTTCCGGGCCAATAGCAATATTTATACTGGTCTGTCCTTTCACCTTGGCCATCTGCTCGGCAAAACCCTGTTTTCCCGGGACAAAAAAATAGCCCGGACATTCCGAGTTCGCCTCACACCAGTCGCGGCAACTCTGAGGAGCAAGTATTTGAGGTATACGAGTTCGGCCGGATTGTTCACAGGCAGATTGAGCCAACCTTTGCCAGTGCTCCAACTTGCGCGACAGGCGCTTCGCATCAGAAATGCTGTCTGACCGCTCAGAATTCAGTGGTGTTATTTTTGCCACGCCCAGCTCCACAGATTTCTGCACCGCCCAATCAAAACGATCACCACGGCTCATTGCCAAACCCAAATGGATGTGGAGTGGAGACTCACGATCAAGGGCATTAAATGTGAGAATTTCAACCTCGGCGCGTTTGGGGTCAGCGGAGGTCAGTACTGCCGAATATTCACCGCCGCGCCCATTAAACAGCACAAGCGGTCGTCCCGCTTTCATTCGCAATACGCGGCAAATATGCCCGGAGGCAAAATCATCAAGCTGTAAAGTCTCCCCCACAGCAAAGCTCTTTTCACAATAAATTCGAGGTACTCTCACAAGCTCTGCCTTATCAAATAAACTCTGAGCTGATCTCTCAAGCGCCTGTTAAGGCACAGTTATCAGGAATTAAAATTCAGGCGCTTGCAGATATTCAGTACAGCTCGACTCTGATTCATAGAGTAGAAATGGATACCGGGCACTCCTGCGGCCAACAAACCTTCACAGAGGTTGCTCACTACATCTTCACCAAATTGCAGCAAATCTTCCTGATTTTCACAGTCGTCCATACCTTTGCGCAACCAGCGTGGTATATCGGCTCCGCAAGCTTCCGAAAAGCGAATCAGGTTTTCCGCATTCACTATGGGCATAACTCCGGGATAAATCGGCTTGTCTATGCCCGCAGCAAGGCAGCGGTCACGAAAATAGAGAAAGGCATCCAGATTGTAAAAATACTGACTAACGGCGGCGTCAGAACCCGCATTGAGCTTGTTGGCCAAAAAATGAATATCTGTGCTCAGGTTTTTTGCCTGGGGGTGTACCTCAGGATAACAGGCGACACTGATATGGAACCATTCACCAAAACGTTCACGAATAAACTCGACCAACTCGTTGGCATAGACCGGTTTAACCTGCCCCATTCCGGATGGCAGGTCACCACGCAAGGCAACCAGTCTTTTGATGCCCTCCGCTTTATAGGCCTCTAGCAAGGCTTCTATGGTCTGTTCCGAGTCAGCACCAAAGGACAGATGCGGAGCAACTACCAAGCCACGTTTCGCCAGAGAGGTCACAACAGATTGGGTTTGGTGCCGAGTGGAACCCCCTGCGCCATAGGTGACCGAGAAATATTCGGGCTCCAATGGCAACAGGTCATCCACAATATTCTGCAGTTTATCCAGCCCCTGTTGGGTTTTTGGCGGGAAAAACTCGATGCTGATTTTTTGTCCGGTCATTTTCTGATGCTCAAAATTTCGGAAATTCTCTGACTTAGTAGCGATAGCTATCCGGTTTAAAGGGGCCTGACTTCGGCACACCTATGTAGCCGGCCTGCTCGTCGGTCAACTGGGTGATCTGTCCACCAAATCCCCGCACCATGTGAGCTGCCACTTCTTCGTCCAGATGCTTGGGAAGCACCTCAACCCGCAATTTTTGCTGTTTCTGCGTGTCATCCAGATCGGCAAACTTCTCGGCAAAAAGATGCATCTGCGCAAGTACCTGGTTGGCAAAGGAGCCGTCCATTATGCGCGAGGGGTGTCCAGTCGCATTCCCCAGATTTACCAATCGCCCCTCGGATAACAGAATCAGGTAATCCCCGGCTGCGCGATCGCGATAAATACGATGCACTTGAGGTTTAACCTCTTCCCATTCCCAGTTCTCACGCATAAAAGCGGTATCAATCTCATTGTCAAAGTGACCGATGTTACATACCACGGCATGGGATTTGATGGCTTTGAGGATATTGGCATCACAAACGCGCACATTACCGGTTGTGGTAACCAGCAGGTCAGTATCCTGAAGCAGAGTTTGATTGATGCAGTCATATGCTCCGGTGTTCACGCCATTCAGATAGGGTGACACCACTTCAAAACCATCCATGCATGCCTGCATTGCACAGATTGGATCGATTTCAGAAACCCGGACTATCATGCCCTCTTGACGCAGAGATTGAGCAGAGCCCTTGCCCACATCACCATAACCTATAACCAGAGCCCGCTTACCCGCCATAAGATGATCTGTACCGCGTTTGATTGCGTCGTTTAACGAATGTCGGCAACCGTATTTGTTGTCATTTTTAGACTTGGTCACTGAATCGTTGACATTAATCGCCGGTACTTTCAGCGTGCCATCGCGCAGCATTTCCTGCAAACGGTGTACTCCCGTTGTAGTTTCTTCAGTAATGCCGTGTACCGACTCCAGAACCTGAGGGTACTTTTCATGCAGCATGGCCGTGAGATCACCACCATCATCCAACACCATGTTGGCATTCCAGGGTTCACCATCCTTGAGGATAGTTTGTTCCAGACACCACTCATACTCCTCTTCGGTTTCCCCTTTCCAGGCAAAAACCGGCACCCCGGCAGCGGCGATTGCTGCGGCTGCATGATCCTGAGTTGAAAAGATATTACATGAACTCCAACGTACTTCGGCCCCCAGTTCAACAAGGGTTTCAATCAGCACCGCTGTCTGTACCGTCATATGAATACAGCCGAGAATGCGCGCATCCTGCAAAGGTTTTTGCTCCGCATAGGTGGTACGCAAAGCCATCAGCGCCGGCATTTCTGTTTCGGCGATCTCAATTTCCTGACGCCCCCAACGCGCCAGAGCAATATCCGCAACTTTATAGTCTGTGGGGGTTTCAATAGAATTCATTTTTTCGTCTCTTGAGTTAATAGGGAGCAGTTATAGTGCTTTCGCAAGCAGTGGCGCACGGTCGGTACGCTCCCAGGTAAAGTTTTCGCCATCGCGACCGAAGTGGCCGTAACTGGCGGTAGGGCGGAAGATGGGGCGACGCAGATCGAGCATATCGATTATGCCCCGAGGGCGCAGGTCAAAATATTCCCGCACCAACTGTTCAATCTCGGAATCCGGCAACTTGCCTGTACCTTGAGTATCCAGCGCAATAGAGGTGGGTTCCGCCACGCCAATAGCGTAGGAAATCTGGATTTCACATCGATCGGCCAAACCGGCGGCAACGATATTCTTGGCAACATAACGCCCGGCATAGGCCGCCGAACGATCAACCTTGCTCGGGTCTTTTCCGGAGAAAGCACCACCGCCATGGCGAGCCATGCCACCGTAGGTATCAACAATAATTTTTCGGCCCGTCAGACCACAATCTCCCACGGGACCACCAATAATAAATTGGCCCGTCGGGTTAATATGGTAAAGGGTGTCTTTATGCAACCAGGCTTCCGGCAGCACTGGACGGATAATCTCTTCCATCACCGCTTCACGCAGATCTGATTGACTGATTTCCGGGTTGTGTTGAGTGGACAATACAACCGCATCAATTGCTACAGGTTTTCCCTGATCATCATATCGAAGAGTCACCTGACTCTTGGCGTCCGGACGCAACCAGGGTAGCTGGCCGTTTTTACGCAATTGCGCCTGACGCAACACCAACTGGTGGGAATAGTGGATTGGCGCCGGCATAAGCGCCTCGGTTTCATTGCTGGCATAACCAAACATCATGCCCTGATCTCCGGCACCCAACTCCTTGTCATTTGCCTCTTCAACACCCAGAGCAATATCCGCAGACTGCTTTCCGATCGCATTGAGGATGGCACAGCTGGCACCATCAAAACCAACATCGGAGCTGTTATAACCAATGTCCAGTATTACACCACGTACGATATCTTCTAAATCCACGTAGGTTTTAGTTGCCACTTCACCGGCAACAATCGCCATACCGGTTTTCACCATGGTCTCAACCGCAACTTTCGCGGTGGGATCATCAGCCAAAATAGCATCGAGAATTGCATCGGAAATCTGATCCGCCATCTTGTCCGGATGCCCCTCGGATACTGACTCTGATGTAAAAATATTATTTATAGCCATTCCTTCGTTCTCCTGAGGTACCTGCTTGAATGTACCTGTATTTACTTTTCAAAAATAAGAATCTGCACACGGAAACCGTTGCGCAGCGCTAAATATTGCTCGCTGTGGCAGCGCAACTGCGCTTTCTCCGCCATAGCAAATAATTCTTCCCGATCAAAACCCAACCAGATATCACCGCAGGACTCTCTGGCCCACTCCTGATCGTGGCTAACAAGATCGGTCAACAGCAAAAAGCCTCCCGGCTCCAAACTGGCAGCCATGGCAGCAATAAGATCTGCCGGTGAAGCCACATGGTGCAAAACCATATTGCAGCTGATGAAATCAGCCTGCTGACTATAGCTGTCGACACTCAGCTCACCACAGACAAAGTCCACATTGTTCACCTGCCCCAGCCTGGCCTTTGCCTTCTCCAGAAGCTCTGCTGAAACATCCAGTGCAACCACCCTTGAGAACTCGTTTCTGAGCTGCTCCAGCAATTCTCCTTCACCCGGACCCACCTCAATCCAAAATCCGTGCCGCAATGGCAGGGCCCTGACCGCGTCTTCAATAGATTTTCCATATTCACTGTAACCGGCAATCAAGTCCTGCTGGGATCGAAACCGGTCAAAATTTTTCTGGAAAAACTCAACTGACCGCTGGGTTCTGAGCTTCCTCAGCTGAGCCAAAGCCATCTTCAGTTCATCTCCGAGCGGCTCTTTATCAATCAAGGCAAACAGGGTCCGCAAAGCTTCCGGGTTTTCGGTTTGATCCGGCAACATGCGACGGTAAAAAAGCGAATTACCTTCCCTTCGGCTACAGAGCAACCCCGCTTCCACCATAATTTTCAGATGATGGCTCATGGCCGGCTGCCGTACATCGTAGATCTCACAGAGCTCCAGCACACCAAAAGAATCCTGCTGCATCAGCCGCACGATAGAAAAGCGCAGGCTATCACCCAAGGCTTTAAACGCTTCGGGCAGGGCAAAACTCGACATGGTTACCTGTGCGGG
>JBFHKI010000072.1:0-8614 GCA_041595415.1 Pseudomonadales bacterium
GCACCCAGGCTGTTGCGTTAAAGCATGAGGACATTATAGAGCTGGGTAAACTTCGTATGAAAATCATGATACCCAGCTAGTTGATTTCACTCCTTACTCATTTCAGCATTACCCGAATTTCAAGTTGCATCTTCCCCAGTTGTTCCGATGACAGACTCTAAAATCCAAACCTATCTTGTGGGTGGTGCCGTGCGAGATGAATTACTCGGGTTGCATCCTGAGGAGCGTGATTGGGTGGTAGTTGGAAATACTCCGGAGGGGATGGTTGATCAGGGGTTTCGCCCAATAGGACAGTCTTTCCCGGTTTTTCTTCATCCGGAAACCGGTGAGGAGTACGCCCTGGCAAGAACGGAGCGCAAAACCGGCCGTGGTTACAAGGGCTTCAGTTTTTATGCGGCACCGACGGTAAGTCTGGAAGAGGATCTACAACGGCGAGACCTGACGGTTAATGCCATTGCCAGGGATGAGCAGGGTCGACTAATCGATCCCTATCAAGGCCAAAAAGACCTTGAAACCCGGCAGCTGAAACATGTTTCTGAAGCCTTTGCAGAAGATCCTCTCAGAGTGCTGCGGGTAGCGCGATTTATGGCCAAGTTGGCCGATTTCCAATTTTGTATTGCTCCGCAAACTCTCGACTTGATGAAGGAATTGGTAGCGACGGGAGAGATGGAAGAACTGACGGCCGAGCGGGTTTGGCTGGAAACGGAAAAAGCTTTGCTCAGCTGTCGGCCGAGACTTTATTTTGAAACCTTGCGTGAAGTAGGTGCTTTAGAAATCCTGTTTCCGGAAATAGATCGTCTGTTTGGTATACCCCAATCGCCGACCTATCACCCTGAAATTGATACTGGATTGCACTGTATGTTGAGCCTGGATCAAATATGCAAAACCTCTGTTGGCCTGGCTGAGCGCTTTGCTACTTTGACCCATGACTTGGGCAAAGGCACAACAGACAAGAGTCAGTGGCCAAGTCACCGGGGCCATGAAGAGCGGGGCGTGAAACAGATTGAGATATTGAGTAAAAGGCTCAAAGTGCCAAATGACTGTCGCGACCTTGCGCAGAAAGTTTCTCGTTGGCACTTACATTGCCACCGAGCTTTGGAGCTCAAAGCCAGCACAGTTGAGAAACTTTTTTCGGGCCTTGATTTGTGGAGAAAGCCGAATCTGTTGGAAGCGTTTTTGCGCTGTTGTGAAGCCGATGTTCGGGGCAGGACAGGTTTGGAGAATCAGCCTTATCCACAGGTAGATTACCTGAGAGCCTGTTTTAAAGAGGCATCTGCTGTGGATTCCAGCCAAATTCGCCAAGCCGGCTTTCAGGGAGCAGAGATTGGCAAGCAGATGCAAATAGCCCGAATCGAAGCTATCCAGCAAGTAAAGAACCGATTGAACTAACCGGCCTGAAGGGTTTCCAGAAGTTGCTGTTCATCGAAATCGGCGTAAATCTGGGCCTGTCCAATCTGTTCGAGCAAAATAAGTCGCAATTGTCCGCGTTCGACTTTTTTATCGTGGGACATCAAATCCCGCAATCTGCTGGCGGCGATATTGTCTGGAGCTCGGACGGGCAGTCGGGCTTTTATCAACAGGTTCTCTACACGCTGTACATCTTGAAGGCTTAACCAGCCAAGGCTGTGTGACATTCGTGTGGCCATTGCCATGCCGGCACCCACAGCTTCACCGTGAAGCCATTCCTTATAATTTTGTGCGGATTCAATAGCGTGGCCGAAGGTGTGGCCAAGGTTTAATAAAGCCCGCTGGCCCTTTTCGCGTTCATCGGCGGCAACTATTTCTGCCTTGGTTTGACAGGAAATCGAAATCGCCTGGACAAGGCTGTCCGGATCACGATCCATTAATTTGTCGATGTTCTTTTCCAGCCATTCAAAAAACCCCAGGTTTTTGATGAGACCGTATTTGATAACTTCGGCCATTCCGGCAGAGAACTCTCTGTCCGGAAGAGTTGTCAGGCTTTGCGGATCAATAAATACGCCCTTAGGTTGGTAGAAGGCTCCGATCATGTTTTTGCCAAGAGGGTGGTTCACAGCTGTTTTGCCACCTACTGAAGAGTCAACCTGCGCCAACAAGGTGGTGGGTATCTGAACAAAGTCGATTCCTCGCTGATAGGTGGCAGCGGCAAAACCAACCATATCGCCAATTACGCCTCCACCAAGGGCGACAAGTACAGAGGAGCGATCAAACTGGCTATCTAATAGCTTGTCGTAGATAAGTTTCAGAGTGTCGAGAGTCTTGAAGCGTTCACCATCTTGCAGAATCAATTGATCGGTATTTTCGTCGAGCTGGGACAAAAGCGCATTCATATAAAGTGGCGCAACAGTTTCATTGGAAATAACGAGTGTTTTTCGTCCATCTATAAGCTGTTTTAAGCTTGGGTTGTTCCAGGCTTCCGGGCCGATGACGATTGGATAGGATCTTTCACCAAGATCAAGGTTCAAAGTTTTCAATTGAGGTTCCTACAACTGGAATTTTTCGGCATAGCGCTGTTTTATCTCGTTATATACCGCTGATGCCATCGATACAGGTGATTCGTTGTCAGTAGAATAAAGGGTTATATCGGCGACCTCTTGATAGAGGGGTTCGCGGGTAGCGAGGATATCGGAAATAACCGCTTGCGGGTTTTCAACCTGCAACAAAGGCCTGCCCGAATCGTGTCTGACGCGTTGATAGATTTGTTCGGCCGAAGCGGACAGATAAACCACAATGCCGGCGCTTCTCAGCAAATTGCGGTTTTGTTCCGAGATAACTGCACCGCCACCAGTGGCGAGCAGAATACCGGATTGATCACAAAGCTCACTCAGAATCTCGGTCTCCCGAGCTCGAAAACCTGCTTCCCCTTCTATATCAAAAATCCAGGGAATATCGGCTCCACAGCGGAGCTCCAGTTCACGATCGGAGTCGACAAATTTCAAATTCAACTTTTCAGCAAGCAGCTTGCCAACCGAGGTCTTGCCGGCACCCATGGGACCAACAAGGACCAAATTGGTCCCTGTTTTCATTGTGCCGTGAGGCTGTCGTTCAGGATTTTGGGTGTGATAAAGATCAGAATTTCACGTTTTTCCTGACTTGTCACTTCGTTTCTGAAAGCATGTCCAACTATAGGAAGGCTACCCAATATTGGTACACGAGTTTCTTCGTCAATAGAGGTCATTTGAAAGATTCCGCCCAGTACCAGAGTTTCCCCATTATCTACCAGAACCTGGGTTTCCAGAGAGGTGACGTCAATAGTGGGTTCGCCGCCATACACCAGATCGCCAATGGAGTCTTGTGAAATGACGAGGTCCAGAATTACCCGGTCATCCGGGGTGATCTGAGGTGTAACCTGTAGAGACAAAACCGCTTCTTTAAAAGAGGTGGTAGTTGCACCACTTGCCGCGGCTTCTTGATAAGCAACTTCCTGACCGGAGCGAATTAAGGCAGTTTGTTTATCACCAGTTATCACTTTTGGCTGGGAGACAATTTCACCATGACCTTCGCTCTCCAGGGCCGACAGTTCAAGATCAACCCAGGCCGAGTCGCTGAGGAAGGCGAGACCAAAGCTGGCTGCCGGCGACTCTACGCCCAGATCAACCGCAAGTGCATCGTCCAGAGACAGGGTGTTTGAACCGTTGAAGTAACCGAGGGGACCTCCGTCGGCAAAAATGTCACGGGAGCCACCAAATTGAAGTGCAGAAGCGCCACCGTCCAATGTCCGCACGCCGGCACCGCCCCAAGCAACACCCAATTCACGCTGGAAATCCGTGCTGGCTATGACCAGTCGGGCTTCAATCAGAACTTGGCGGATGGGAACATCGATTTGCCGAACCAGTTCCAGAAAGTCAGTAATTTTGGCGTCTGTATCGGTCAATATTATGGTGTTTGTGCGGGAGTCGACGATCGCTGAACCCCTTTCGGAAAGGGTGCTTGCAGAAGTACCACTGGCAATACTCGAATCCGCTGTCGATGTTGCGTCAGCAGTATCGGTATTGTTGCCAATGAGCAGGGCCGCCAGAGTGGCAGCGTCTGCATAGCGGATACGAACAAATTCAGTTCGCAAGGGCGCCAACTCTTCCAATTGCCTATTGGCCTGGACTTCCAGGCGCTCGCGTTCGGCAATTTCTGCAATGGGTGCAACCAGCAAAACGTTGCCGTCCATGCGCTGATCGAGGCCCTTGGCTTTAAGAATAATGTCCAGAGCTTGATCCCAGGGCACATTTTCAAGGCGCAAAGTAATGCTGCCGTTTACGGTATCGCTGGCAACCAGATTCAGACCGATAAGGTCGGCGATAAGCTGGAGTACGGCGCGGACTTCGATGCTCTGGAAATTAAAGGAGAAAGTTTCTCCAGAAAACTGGGATTCCTGAAGTCGCTGGGCTTCTTCTTCAGCGGTCAGTGGCTGTATGCTCAGAACAAAAGAACTGTCAGCCTGGTAAGCGAGGTAATCATAGCCGGCCAAGGTTGAGATGCTGACTTGCACTTCGTTATCTATTTGATCAACCTTGATATCTTTTACCGGTGTTGCGAAGTCGACCACGTCAAAAATGCGTTCGTATTGGCTTGGTATATCTGCACCGAAGAAGCGCAAAAGTATATTACTTCCACTCTGGGATACATCGGAGCTTATCTTGTTACTGGAAAACTCGAACTGGATATTGCCTTCGCCTTGCTCACCACGACCAAATTGGAAGTCGGTAATGCGGGAATTATTTGAGCTCGTTGTGACTACAGATGCTGGTACTGGCTGGGCCGCCTGAGAGGCCAGAGGAGCATTGTTTGGTGTTCCAGACGTACTGGAACCGACGCGGAGGTAGACTCGATTTCCCGCTTGGCGGGTTTCGTATTCGGCGGCAACTTCGAGGTTTAGAACCAATCGGGTTCGATCATTGGTGCCGAGCAGTGTGGCTTCGGTGGCGTTGGCAAATGACAAGGGAAATTCGCGCTCTGTTACTTCGTTGGTAACCGTTGGCAGATCCAGAACTATTCGAGCGGGCTCCTCAATCACATAGACTTGGGTTGCAATCTGTGCCGTGTCGGAGAGGACCAATTCAACTTCAAAAGCATCCTGGCCAATAGCGACAAAATCGATAGATTGTACCGAGGTGGCGTGGACCTGGCTTGCCATCAATAGCAGTACGATGCTAATCGCCTGGATTATGGAAATACCTTTGTGGTTCATAGCTCAGTCCTGAATTAGTTTTTTACTTTTACTGACCGGGGGCGCTCAATCCATCCACCCTGTCCGTCTGGAACAATTTCAATCACACTAACTTCGGTGTCATTAATGCTAACAATCTTACCGTGATTTTGTCCGAGGTAATTTCCTACCTGAACCCGGTGGACGGTGCCACTGGCATCGCTGATAAGCGACCAGCGCACGTTGTTCATTTCGATACTGCCGACTACGGTTAATTCGGCAAAATTAAAACGCTCAAGGAATTCTCTGGGGCGCGAATTGTCTGGCGGGTCCGATGGGGTACCCGTCTCTTGGCGCAAAACTACTGTTCTTGGGACTTCAAAAGGCGCACGCAAGCCGGCCGCTGAATAGATTGCGGACACATAGGGCGGATAGGCAGGTAAGGGTTCGATCCGGCTGCCGCGCTGGTTGCGCTGTTGGTCCATAAAAGTTTGCAAATCTTCATTGGAGCTCGACTGGCAACCCGTTAAGAGGGCTGTCAAAAATATCGGAAAGCAGATTTGAAATATTTTCATCGGCCTTTACTCTGCAGCATCCCGGTACCTGTAGGTTTTTGCATCGATATTCATGGTTAACAACGTTTCGTTTGTACCAGAGATAGAAAAATCGTGCAGCGTCACAATACGTGGCAGGCCGGCAACCCCGCTGACAAAAGTGGCGAAGTCATGATATCCGCCCGTGGCCACAATGTTGATGGGAAGTTCCACATAATAATCGTGAGCAACCTCGGGTTCGAGAATGATATTCTCAATTGTAAGACCGCTGCTTAAACCCGTTTCAGTAATGTCTTCCAACAAGCCTGGAACCTCGGTATCTGTAGGCAGTTGGCCAATAAGGGTTTCGAGTCTTAACTCCAGCTCTGCAAGTTGTAGCCGGTAAGCTTCCAGATTGGCTGCCTGAAACGCTCTCTGGGTATATTCATCGCGCAGACGAGTTTCCGCTGCTACCGCATTCTCGAAGGATGAATTAAGTGCATTTATACGGAAATACCAGTAACCACCGATTGCAATAACAAGCACCAGTAAACCGGCCAGAATCCGGACAACCAGAGGCCAGCTGCCAACATTGTCGAGGCGTACCTCATTAAAATCGATACTCTTGATTTCTTCTATGATGTCGCGAGCGTTCATGATATTGGCCTAAGCGTCGGGGGACTCTTCCCCGTCCTCTTTGTTGACTACTTTGATAACCATAGAAAAGCTGGAGCCTTGGTCTCCCAAGGTCGGATCGGCATCAACGCGGGTTAGGTTGGGCTCGGAAAACTTGACCGAATTGTCGAGTTGTCGCATGAAGGCCGATACACGGTTGTTTGACTCGGCTTTACCTTCGATGCTCAAACGGTTGCCCACTACTGTCATTTCTTCGATATAAGCGCCATCGGGCAGTGAGCGAGCAAACTCATCAAACAATCGGACAATTTCTGGCCGGTTGGTTTGCAGGCCCTTGATAACGGCCATACGGTCAACCATGTCAGCTTTGCGTTCCCGCAGTTGCCGTATCTCGGCAACTTCTGCGTTCAGGCTGTCAATGCCGGTCTGCAATACAGCGTTTCGTGCCTCTTGAGCTCTGATTTTCCCGGAGATATTTACTTCCCAGGCATAGCCGACTAAAAGCCCCAAAATAAAAACTCCGGCAATGACAACGGTAAATTGCCTTTTGCGCTCTTCGCGAAGTGCTTCGCGCCAGGGGAGAAGGTTAATATCTGGCATTAGCTGACTCCCCGCATGGCCAAGCCGGTAGCTATAAGCAGGCTTGGCGAGATTTTATTCAGCTGTTTCTTGTCGATACGCGGGCCGCACGCCATGTGCTGAAAAGGGTTTGCGGCAACAACTGGCAGCTCGATTTTTGATTCGGTCATGCTTACCAGATCGGGGTTGGCAACGATACCCCCGGACAGAATCAGGCAGTCCAGATGACTGTAGGATGTGGAAGAATAGAAGAACTGAAGCGAGCGGGATATTTGTTGAATCAAAGAATCGCGAAAGGGGGACAAGACTTCTTGTTCGTAATCGCTGGGTAAATCGCCATCGCGTTCTGCGGTGATAGCCTCTTCTTCGGATAGCCCGTAGCGTCGCTGGATCTCTTCGCTTAACTGTTTTGTGCCAAAGGTTTCTTCGCGGCTGTAGACGGTTGACCCGCGATCCAGAACATTAATGCGAAGATTAGTGGCTCCACAATCAACTACTGCGATAAGACCATCGTTGTCTTCTTCAAGTTGGTCTGCGAGCAGGGGATAAACCCGTTCCAGACAAAAAGGCTCAACATCTACAATTTTAGATTCGAGGTCAGCCTGTTCAACCATTTCTGTGAGGGCATCTATGCCTTCTTTGCGGCAGGCGGCCAAAAGCACTTTGACCTGCTCGCTGCCCTCTTCACCCTTGTCGATAATGGTGAAGTCCACCGCCACTTCGTCGAGGGAGTAGGGGATATATTGTTCAGCTTCCATTAATAGCTGGGTTTCCAGCTCGTCTTCGGTCAGGTCTGCGGGCATATCAAGAACCCGGGTAATAACGGCCGAGCCCGGAACGGCCAGGGCAACCTGTTTTGCCTTGGTGCGCATAAGGGCAACGGCTTTTCGCAGAGTTTGCGCCAAAGACGGGATATCGGCGATCTTGCCTTCCACAAAAGTATTGGGGGGCAGTGGATAGATACCGGCATTTTGCAAGGTAATGGTGCGCCCAGAGCGAGACAGTTCGACTATTTTCAAACTGGTGGAGCCGATGTCTACACCGAGAAGCGGCTCATTATTTTTGCTGAACAGAGGTATGTGCATTCGTTTCTGCCCGTTAGGCCATTAACAAAAGACTGACGAATGATCGTCAACCTTTGCAATGTGTCCGATATAATAGGAGTTCAATTTTGCCACCAGGCGGCCAGAGTCCCAAGTTATTTGATGATTTTCACCAAGCCTAGACTTTTTATTCTGCTCAAACTGGCACTTATGGGTGTTGCTGGAGGGGTTTTGGTTGTGGCTGCGGTACTTATGTATCTGCTGCCCGGATTGCCGTCCGTTGATCAGCTGCGCGATGTGCATTTACAAACTCCCTTGAAAGTATATGCCAGCAGCGGTGAGCTGATCGGGGAGTTTGGCGAGCAGCGCCGCTCTCCTGTGAGTTTTGAGCAAATTCCGGATCATTTTATCAACGCCATAATATCTGCTGAAGATGATAGCTTTTTCTCCCATGGAGGGGTGGACCTCATGGGATTGTTGCGTGCTGCGTCACAAATTGTGACAACTGGCGGCATACAATCGGGTGGAAGTACCATAACCATGCAAGTTGCCCGTAACTTTTTCCTTAGTCTTGAACAGACTTTTACCAGAAAATTCAATGAGATTCTACTCGCTCTTGAGATAGAGCATGAGTTATCCAAAGAAGAAATACTAGAGCTTTATGCGAATAAAATTTACCTCGGCAAGCGTGCCTACGGGATACA
>JBFHKI010000073.1:0-8522 GCA_041595415.1 Pseudomonadales bacterium
CCCGGGCAATGCCGTCACCGAGCTCTGATAAGACAGCAGGATACGCTGTAGGGGAAAGGACAACAGAATCCCGACCAGAGCCACCAGAATTGCGGCGGCCAGACCACCCAACAGACCGTACCAGAAACCGGAATAGATAAGCGGCCTGCGCACAAACCTGTCTGTGCCCCCGACCAACTTGATAACCATAATTTCTTCGCGACGATTCTCGATAATCAACCGCACGGTATTTCCCAGTATCAACAAGATACCAACCGCCAATAAAAAGCCTACCGCATAGGACAGTCGATCGACAAAACTGACAATAGCCGTCAGGCGTTCCAACCATACAAGATCAAGCACCGCACGATCGACCGAATCGTCACCATCCAGCGCCTGAACCAGCAAGCGCAGCTCAGCTGCCTGACGAGCAACCTGCTCCCTCGGCACGATACGCACCACATAGGGCAAAGGGTTTTCATCGAACCCGGAGAGTATGGAACCCAACCCTGAAAAACGTTCAAACTCCAACAGGCCCTGTTCAGGACTGATAATTTCAACCTCTTCAATCCGGCCGTCACCCTGCCAGGCTTCAGCAAAGTCTTCCACTCGCTGCTCAGAAACCTGCAGATTGAAATAGACATTTATATCCGAACTATCACTGATTTGGGCCAACGCAGCGCCACCCATTCCCGCCAACTGCAACAACAGGGTTGGCATGGCCAGGGCGATAGCAATAACACAAACCGTCAAGGCCGTCTGCAAGGGCTCTTGCAGCAACCTCATCAAACTGGAGCGGGCAACCAGAAAATGATTGCGAAGCCAGGGCAGAAAACGCCGGGGCGAGAACTCCATCAACCAGCCGAATCTGGCTTTGCCGCTGACTCTTCGATTCACCGCCCAGGCTCCTCCGGGTAAGCACCACTGAGAATTCGCCCGTTGCTCAAAACAATTTCGCGCAAGCCAAATTCATGCACCAAAGAGATATCATGAGTGGCAACCATCACGGTAACCCCGACCGAATTAAACTCGCGGAACAGCGTCATGATCTCGGCCGAGAGTTGCGGGTCCAGATTACCGGTCGGCTCATCCGCCAAAAGCAAATCCGGTTTGTGTACAACCGCCCGTGCAATACCTACTCGCTGCTGCTCACCACCTGAGAGAACGATAGGGTTAAGACGCTCACGGTCCAATAAGCCGACTTTATCCAAGGCGGCCCTGACCCGACGGGCAATCTCTTTTCGATCCGCTCCCGCTATGGCCAGAGGGAGCGCTACATTGTCAAAAACACTGCGATCGAACAGCAGGGAATGATTCTGAAAAACCACACCAATACGACGCCTGTGGTAGGGAATACCATGCCGCCCGAGTCGGGCCAGATTTTTGTTCCAATAGAGTATTTGGCCCTGGGTACTGTGCTCCATAGCCATAATGAGTTTGAGCAGGGTGCTCTTGCCCGCACCTGAATGCCCCGTCAAAAACACCATCTCACCCTGGGGTAGCTCAAAGCTTATGCGCTTTAAGGCTTCGTACCCCCCGGGGTAGCGTTTACTGACATTATCAAAACGAATCATTTACTTATCGGGCTCTTCAAGAAGCGCCGAAACAAAGGCCTTGGCATCAAAGGGTCGCAAATCTTCGATCCCTTCCCCCAAACCGATAAAACGCACCGGCAGCTGCATCTGGTGCGCCAAACTGATTACCACTCCGCCCCGAGCGGTACCGTCCAGCTTGGTAACAATCAAACCGGTCAGTGGCGCAGCCTTGGCAAACTCCTTGGCTTGGTTCAAGGCGTTTTGTCCGGTCGAGGCATCCACAACCAAAATAACTTCATGAGGGGCATCGGCATCCAGTTTTTTCTGTACCCGAACCACCTTTTCCAACTCTGCCATCAAGTGGCCTTTGTTATGCAGCCGACCTGCCGTGTCGGCGATCAGAACATCGGCTTCTTTGTTGGTCGCCGACTGCAGGGCATCAAAAATAACGGAAGCGCTGTCACTACCGGGTTTCTGTGCTACTACGGCTATGTCATTGCGTTCACCCCAGACTTGCAACTGCTCCACCGCTGCAGCGCGAAAAGTGTCGCCTGCTGCCAACACTACCCTTTTGCCTTCGGATTTCAGTCGGTGCGCCATCTTGCCAATACTGGTGGTTTTTCCTACCCCGTTTACCCCCACAACCATAACGACAAAGGGTTTGTCGGATTCGGGAATCTCCAGTGGTACCGCACTGCCTTCCAACAAATCCACCAATATTTCGGCCAGTAGCTCGATAGGCGTTTTTTGCTGGCCGGATTGACGCAGGGCATCGTCCAGGCTGTCCAGCAAAAACATACTGGCTTCAATTCCCACGTCGGCGCTTATAAGCAGCATCTCCAGCTCTTCCCGCGTATCCTTGTCGAGGCCTTTGCGCCCCAGCAGGAGGGATCGCAATCCGGAACCCAGCCCACGGTTGGTTCGAGCCAAACCGGATTGCCAGGGTTTTCCGCTATCGGTCTCAGAGACTTTTTTTGATCCGTTCGGTAGATCGGGCTTGGCTTCTTTGGATTTGAATAGTTTGCCGAACAATGGAACCTCTCGAGGTATTTTAGGGTGCGCTGGAACAATGGGATATCCTACACCACCGAGGCAAATTGAACCGCCACTTTTTTGGTAAAAAAGCTCCTTCAAACCGCTTTCATCGGGTAATACATGGCAGGTAAAAAGACAAAGACACAGAGTAATCGCATCCGCATTATCGGCGGCAGCTATAGAGGCAGAAAAATCCATGTCGCCGACATTAACGGTCTGCGACCAACCGGAGACCGTATGCGCGAAACCCTGTTCAACTGGCTTGCCCCTTATATAGAGGGCGCCAGGGTGTTGGACGCCTTTGCCGGTTCCGGCGCTTTGGGCTTTGAAGCCCTGTCACGGGGCGCCAGGTTCGCCTTGTTTATGGACAACTCAAGCGTCGCCGTTGCCCAATTGAAACAGTCATCACAGCTGCTGCAGAGCGGCGCACAAATCCACCAAGGCAACGTTATAGATTTTTTTAACAACCGGGGAGATGCAGAACATCGGAGCTTTGATATCGTCTTTCTCGATCCGCCATTTGACTTGGATCTACTGCAAACAGCCGTCACTGCCCTCGACCAATCCGGACTCGTTTCCGAAGGAGGCATGGTTTATATCGAACAGCCGCGTTCACAGCAAAGGATTCTTACCTCAGGGCACTGGAAACTGCATCGAGAAAAAAGTCTTGGTGAAGTGCACTGCCAATTGTTTCAACTCGACAACAGCGACACCGATGGAAAATTGTCGCCAACCAACAAATAAAGTAGTATCCGCGCCTATGTTGCACCGCCCAAAAAGAAGATGAAATCAGTTATCTATCCGGGGACATTTGACCCCATCACCAATGGACATATTGATCTGGCCGAACGCGCCAGCCGTTTGTTCGACAAGGTCTATGTTGCCATTGCTTCCAGCTCGAGAAAGAACCCCATGTTCAGCCTGGAAGAGCGTGTGGAAATGACCACAACCGCCCTGAAGCACCTGGATAATGTTGAGGTTCTGGGCTTTGATCGCCTGCTGGTTGAACTGGCCGCCGAACTGGATGCTGTAGCAATCATGCGTGGTTTACGGGCGGTCTCGGATTTTGAATACGAATTTCAGTTGGCCAATATGAACCGCGCCCTGTCTGACCGTCTGGAAAGCATTTTCCTCACTCCGGCGGAGCGTTTTTCCTATATCTCCTCTTCACTGGTAAAGGAAATAGGCTCACTGGGTGGCGATGTCTCACCCTTTGTGCCACCGCACGTCTGGCAGATACTCCGTGAGAAATTCAGTATCTAATCAAGGCTTCTGGCACTTGCCACAGTAAAAGCTCGACCTCTGACCAATACGCATCTCCCGAACGGGCTCGGCACATTGCACACAGGCTTCACCTGTACGGCCATACGCCAGCAACTCCTGTTGAAAGTATCCCGGTGAACCGCTGCCGTTTACATAGTCCTTCAGGGTTGATCCACCGCTGGCAATCGCCTGCGCCAATACCTCCTTTACCGAGCTGACCAGCCGCTCGTACCGGCTTCGGGACAGCTTGCCTGCCGGGGTATTAGGGTATATGCCCGCGCGAAACAGTGCCTCGTTAGCGTAGATATTCCCGACTCCAACTACCCGCTGCGAATCCATCAAAAAGTTTTTTATCGCCAGAGTTTTGCCCCGCGAAGCCAAATACAGATTCGCGGCGTTGAACGCTTCCTGATCGGGTTCCGGACCAAGCTTGGCAAGAAGCTTGTGCTGCATAGGGTTATCCCCTGCCCACAGAAAAGCCCCAAACCTTCTCGGGTCGTGATATCGCAAGATGTGTTCCTCAAACTGCATATCCCAATGGTCGTGTTTCTTTGGCGCTTCGTTCAAAGAACATATGCGCAAACTGCCCGACATTCCCAAATGCACCAGAGCGGAACCCCCTGCAAGCGTTATAATCAGGTACTTGCCGCGCCGCGACAGCGCCACAATAGACTCCCCCTCAAAATACCGGGCCATTTCGTCGGGTATTGGCCAACGCAAACTCGGTTGGCGCACATGCAAAGCTTGCACGCGCCGTCCCACAATATGGGGTTCAATTCCACGTCGCGTGGTTTCCACTTCAGGCAGTTCAGGCATAGGCAAAAAATCTCTGATAGCTTTGATGGCGTGCAGGTAGTGCAATTATGCGAATCTCATGGTAACTTAGCGCGCTTAAAATCAGTTGCATTTTGGTAATATTTTTACCCTAATATGTAGAGACTCAGCTTTCTGGGGGAGTAGTAATCGAATGGCGCGTCTATTCAAGAAAAAAGAATCGCAAGAAGAGACAGAAATTGACTTAACACCCATGCTCGACGTGGTGTTTATTATGCTGATCTTCTTTATTGTTACCGCTTCCTTTGTTCAGGAAGACGGCTTTCGCGTAAATCGCCCGCCTGAATCCGACGCGCCGCCGGATGCAAGCAGCAAAAACGCCACTTTTATCGTCACCGAAACGGATGAGATTTGGCTGGACGGCCGCCGTATCGACGTGCGCTCTGTACGCGCCAACGTTGAACGTATTCTGGCCGAAAACCCACAAGCCTCTGTAACCGTTCGCGCCCACGAGCTGGCTACCGCTCAGGTCTATATCGGCATCACCGACCAGGCCACTGAAGCTGTGGGAGCTGATCCCACCTTTGCCGTTTCGCTGGTTACCTACGCCGATTGATATCCGGGCCGATATGCCTCGGCCCATACCGATTTCAAATTGATTCTGACGAATGGTTGAACCTGCAGACATTGCCGGTTCAACCCTCGCCAGTCAGGCGCGCCTGGGAATTGACACCGGCGGCACCTTTACCGACTTTGCTTTACTAAGAGAGGGTCGGCTATACACCCATAAGGTTTTGTCCACTCCCGAGGCTCCCGAACGGGCCATCATGCAAGGGATAGAGGAAATGGGCCTGACCGCGCTGTGCCGTTCGGGGCAGGTTCAAATTATCCACGGCAGCACTGTAGCCACCAATGCCGCACTGCAAAACCGCGGCGCCAAAACCCTGTTTATCACCAATAGCGGGCTCGAGGATATCCTCAGCATTGGTCGACAAAACAGGTCGGACATATACAGCCTGAAACCTCAAAAAACACCACCCCCGGTGCCGGCTTCACAGTGCCTGGGCGCTCCATGCCGGGTCGACAGCCAAGGGCTGGAGCTGGAAAAGTTGTCGGACGACGAGCTGGCCGAACTGGCCGCCAATATCCATGCCCAACAACCCGAAGCCCTGGCTATTTGCCTGCTGTTTTCCTATCTGAACGCCGAACACGAGCAAAGGTTACGGGACGCCTTCAAAGACGAGTTTTTTGTCAGCATCTCTTCCGAGGTTCTGGCGGAATGCGGGGAATATGAACGCGGCATCGCAACTTGGCTCAACGCCAGCCTGGGGCCACTTATGCAAAGCTACCTCGACCGGCTCAGCCGCGAGGTGTCTGAGGACAACCTGTCCGTTATGCAATCATCCGGTGGCACCATCAGCTGTAAACAGGCGTCACACATGGCTGTGCATTTGCTTCTGTCTGGCCCGGCCGGCGGGCTTGCCGCCGCACAGCATATTCAGCATCAGATCCAGAGCAATGGATTGCTGACTTTTGATATGGGAGGCACTTCAACGGATGTCGCCCTGATAAAACAGTCCATACGGCTCACCAGAGAAGGGAAAATTGGCCCCTACCCGGTAGCTGTTCCCATGGTGGATATGCACACCATTGGCGCCGGCGGAGGCTCCATAGCCTATCTTGATGAAGCGGGCATGCTGCATCTGGGGCCTGAGTCTGCCGGAGCCAAACCCGGCCCTGCCGGTTACGGCTTTGGCGGAACTCGCGCCACAGTCACCGACGCCCATATCCTGCTCGGTAATCTTCAGTCACAGAGCTTTGCAGGCGGCAACCTGAAACTCGATCGGCAGGCCGCCACCAACGCCATTCAAACACTGGCGGATCAGGTCGGCCTTTCAGGTGAACAGATGGCTGGTGAGATACTGGAACTGGCCAACGAACATATGGCGCAGGCCCTGAGACAGATAAGCGTTCAAAGAGGCGAAAATCCGGCCCATTTCAGCCTCTGTAGTTTTGGCGGAGCAGGTGGACTGCAAGTCTGCGCTTTGGCAGAAAAGCTGGGCATGCACCGAGCCATCATCCCGGCCAATGCGGGAATCCTGTCAGCACTGGGCATGCTGCTGGCACCCGGCACAAGAGAACTCTCCAAAGCCTCCCGATCGACGGAGCAATACACACCCAAGCAAATACTTCGCGAATGCTTGCAGCTTGCAACGCAGGGCCGAAACCAGTTGATACTCGAAGGTTATCCAACAGAAAAAATATCCTGCCGTTACAGCCTTGACTGCCGCTATCTCGGACAAAGTTTCAGTCTGAATATCCCTTTTTCTGAAAATCAAAGCTGGGATCAGCTGGAACAGGCCTTTCATCACGAACACGAACAAAACTTCGGATATCGCCTGGCAAGAGAGGTTGAACTGGTAAACCTGCGCGCACATGTTGAAGCACGACACGAGCCTGTTGAGCTGCCCAGAATTGAAAACCAGAAAGCAGCTTCCCCTCACTGGGTCGACATCTATCAAAGGCAAGAGAGTGGCTACAAAAAACAACCGACGGCTCTATACGACAGAAATCTATTGGCCTGCGGCCAAATTGTCACCGGACCGGCCCTCATCTGTGAGAAAGCATCCACCAGCTGGATTTCCCCGGGCTGGCATGCCGAAGCGAATCAATCAGGGCACCTCCTGTTAAGCCGGCCGGCCAAGAGCGACAGCGTTACTGACTAAAACGACACCCACAAAAAAGCCCGGTCAAGACCGGGCTTTTAAAAACTATATAAAGACAGCTTTATTTTATTTTGCCTTCTTTATAAAGAACATGTTTGCGGGCAACGGGATCAAACTTGGTGATCTCCATTTTTTCCGGCATGTTTCTTTTGTTTTTGGTAGTGGTATAAAAATGCCCAGTACCGGCAGATGAGTTCAAACGAATCTTCTCTCGCATTTCTAGCCTCCTAGACCTTTTCGCCGCGGGCGCGAATATCGGCCAGCACAGTTTCAATACCAAGTTTGTCAATAATACGTTGACCCTTGGTAGATACGCGCAGGCGTACAAATTTGTTTTCTGCCTCTACCCAAAAACGACGCGTTTGCAGGTTGGGCAGAAAACGGCGGCGAGTACGATTTTTTGCGTGTGACACGTTATTGCCGGTTATGGGCCGCTTGCCGGTCACTTGGCATACTCTAGACATTTGAAACCTCTTTCACTGAGTTAATTGGCGGCCTGTAGGCCTGCCATAGGCATAGCGCCAAAAATAGGGCCGCGATTATTCCAGAAGCCAAGCCGCAACGCAACGCTAAATCGCGATTAAAGTAGACCTCTTTCAGCAAAGGACTCAACCTGGCTTTCGGCGACGATAAAATGATCCAGCAAACGAATCTCGACCAACTCCAAAGCTTCGCGAATTCGCTTGGTAATCCGGATATCCGCCGAGCTGGGTTCTGACACACCTGAAGGATGGTTATGCGCCACTATAACTGCCGCCGAATTAACCGCCAGCGCGGCTTTGACAATCTCGCGGATATGCACCGTGGCACTTGAAATGGAACCCAGAAACAATGCTTCGGAGCGCAAGATGCGATGCCGATTATCCAAAAACACGCCGTAAAACACTTCGCGCTCCTGTCCCTTCAACTGCAATTGCAGAAATTTCCTTATCGCCGCCGGACTGGTGATTTCTTCGCCGCGCTCATGAATTTCCAACAGATGGCGGCGCGCAAGTTCCAACACCGCCTGAAGCTGCGCATATTTTGCCACTCCCAAACCTCTCGAACGGGTAAAGCTCGCGAGGTCAGCCTGCAAAAGGGCGCTGATCGACCCGTGCTGCGCCTGCAGATCCCTTGCCAGATCCACAGCGCTTTTTCCCTGTACCCCGGTGCGCAAAAAAATTGCCAACAACTCCGCATCTGACAAAGCTGCGGCACCGCGCTGAATCAG
>JBFHKI010000074.1:0-8385 GCA_041595415.1 Pseudomonadales bacterium
GCCAATCAGGGCGTTGGTGGCGGCTATCCCGACCGTGTAGACAAAATGGATTACTTCCTTATTGATGGAGATACCATTCTGATTCGATTTCGGCTTACGGGAACAAACTCTCAAAGTCTGTACGGGTTTCCAGCAACTAATGCTCAGGTCGATGCCTGGGAAGTTGCTTTCATGACTTTTGTGGATGAGCATTGGCGAGATGCTTGGTGGATTGGTGATGATCAGGCAATGTTGATGCAGCTTGGCTGGCCGCAAAGCTATTGGTTTCCCGAACAGCAATAAGCTGATGTGAAAAAATTGATTGGAAAGAGTGGGGTAACATGAAGATGAAAAGGATTAGAGGCCAAAATCTGGCATTGATGGCTTTGTTAGTTGCAATGGGTTTATTGATCTCCGGTTGTGGTGAGACCAAAGATCAGCATACAGGCAGCTCGCACGAAGAGATGTCTTCCGCTATGGAAACGCACTATCCGGTTTCGGAAGAAGACTACAACAAGCTGGTCGTTATGAAATATATGGAGGCCTTGAGTACTTCATTAAGATCGGAAGTTGAAGCGGAGCTTCTGGCAGATGATTATCAGGAGATTCGCAAAGAATTTGCCAATATGGATTATCACGCGGCCGGGTCGCAATTGGCAGATATTTCGGATCCTATGAATGTAGCAATCGCGAATCGTCGCGATAGTGTGGATACATATATTGCTGAAGATGATCTGGTAGTAATCCGTTACCGGATTAGCGGTGTGCACACCGGGAATTTCTATGGTATTCCGGCGACCGGCAAGGCAGTTGATATTCTTGCGGGCGCCATTTTTTGGCTTGAGGATGGCAAGATAACCAAGAGATGGAGTATGGCTGATGAGGCGGGATTCTTACGTCAGGTAGGTCAGCCATTACCGGCCAGAGCCGATGGGCGTTGGGAGGCCTGGCCTACCGTTTTGCCAACTCGTACGGGTGATGAGCTAATGGAGGAAGCTCTGGCCAATCCGCAAGATACTCAGGAGTACCGCAATAAACTTCAGCTGAATGCCTGGAAATCGCCCACTTATAAAGAGCAGGTTTTGGATCCTGATCAGTCCAAGCGCACTGGCTTGCGTAGTGGTTTTTTCCATATTGTTAACGCAGCTCCTGCAGAAATGGTTCAACAATATCCGTTTGCGGGTGCCTTCCCGGACAGGGTAGACAACATTGCCTTATTAGCCGCAGAGGGCAAAAGAGCCGTAATTTTGTTCCGATTAACAGCAACCAACACCAACAGCCTTGTGGGCATTCCGGCCCAAAACCGGCCTGTGTCAGCCTATGAGTTTGGCTACCAGGAGTTTGACGGTGATGTCTGGAAATTCAATCTCTGGTTTGGCGATGACTTGGGTATGTTGCTTCAACTTGGAGGGCCGCAAGATCATTGGTTCCAGACTGAAACCGATTAAAGATCGATTGTCAGGGAACAAAAATCTTTTGATAAACAAATGCCTGCCACTGGCTATCCTTTTCCTTACAGGGTTGCCGGTGGCCGGAGCGCAAGTTGTATCCGAGCAGGATTACAACAAATTGATCGTATTGCACTACATGGAGCAGTTAAGCACGGCATCGTATCCAGAAGTTGCGGTGCAGTTACTCTCTTCGGATTATCGTGAAATACGAAGTGAATTCGAGAATATGCGTTACCACGCTACCGATTCCATTTTGGCGGATATGGCAGAGCCGATGGATGTATCCATTCCGGATAGGAGGGACGTGGTAGATATCCTGATGGCCGAAGGCGATATGGTTGCCGTACGCTACCGTATCCAGGGATCTCATCAGGGAAATTTCTTCGGTATCCCAGCCACGGGAAAACCGATCGATATCGATGCAGCGGCTCTGTTTTGGTTAGCTGATGGAAAAATTACTGCTTCCTGGTCTATGGCAGATGAGGCGGGTTTTTTGCGTGCTGTTGGTCAGCCTTTGCCCGCTCGTCCGGATGGACGCTATCGGGCAGCGCCTGTTCAGCTAGCGGCAGTTAGCGGTGACGAGTTTTTAGCCTCATTGATGAGCGAGCCAGAGGATTCACAGGAATTTCAAAACAAGTTACTGGTTAACGCCTACAAGTCCAAACACCCACCTGCCGGTATGTTGCCGGACAGTGGCTCGGCATGGCAGCGAATTGTGCGGCATGGTTTCAGTCACCTGGCAGAGATAGGCGCTACCATGGGCGCTGGTGATCAAAATACACCATACGCATTCCCGGACAGGTTGGATGTTGTCAGTAATATGATGGCTGAAGGCAAGCGCGTAATGATTCATTTCCGTGTGACGGGGACTAATAGCAAAAGCCTTCACGGTATCCCGGCTCTCGGGCATTCAGTGGATGTTTGGGAAATTGCTTTTGCAGAGTTTGATGGAGGAGTCTGGCAGGATATCTGGTTCTTTGGTGATGAGCTTGGGATGTTGTTGCAGCTGGGCGGGCCGCAGGATTTCTGGTTCAGTGCAACAGAATAACGATTCACCGGTGTAGCGGATTTTTGCTCCGAAATTATGTCGGCACTTTCCTCTTTGTGTGTCTCCCGTTAAGCTGCCGCACTTTCACCAGTTAGTTATTCAGTCAGAGTAGTTTCATGATCACCGATCTTTGGTTTTATCTGGCCGCTGTACCTGCGGTTTTAATTACGGGCATGTCCAAAGGGGGCTTTGGCGGTATTGCACTCTTGGCTGTGCCGCTTTTGGCGCTGGTTATTTCGCCTATTCAGGCAGCCGGTATTATGCTGCCAATATTGTTGGCGATGGACGCCCAGAGTGTTTGGGAGTTCCGGGGTACATATGATAAACGGAATCTGAAGATCCTTTTGCCCGGAGCCATGCTGGGTATCCTGGTGGGCAGTTTGAGTGCCCAATTTATAAACGATGACATGATTCGCCTTTTTGTGGGTACGATCGCCATCGTTTTTACGGTGCATTTTTTCTTTAAGGGCAGATTCGCCAGCGCCGTCAAAAAACCAAGTGCCGTTCTTGGGGTAGTATTGGGTGCCAGTAGCGGCTTTACCAGCTTTCTGGCTCATGCCGGTGCGCCGACTTTTCAACTTTATATGCTGCCACAAAAGCTGGACCGTAGAATTTACGCAGGTACCGCAGTTATCTTTTTTGCCGTGGTCAATTTTATCAAGCTGATTCCCTACAGTATTCTGGGTATGTTGGCTCCGGGCAATTTGTTGACGTCGTTAATACTGATTCCGCTGGCTGTCGTAGGGGTCAAGCTGGGGGTTTGGGCCAACAAGAAGCTTTCAAACGATATTTTCTACCGGATTATTTACACCGCCATTTTTCTCGTCGGATTGATGTTATTTTGGCAGGTACTTGGGCCAGGCTGATACAGCTGGCCCAGTCTGAATTGTTAGTCGCTCAGTCTCAAAAGACGGGTAGTGCTCTCAAGGTCACACTCGGTTCCCAGCATTTGCATATGTGGGGAGTGTAGCAGTATGCGGCTGTGATGCATTGGCTCGGCAAGGAACTCTGGATCTTCCAGCATGAATTCGGCATGCATGGCAGTGCCTTCTTCAATCAGCCGGTATTTTTCAACTACATGTTTTTGTGAGCCTGAGGGCACTCCTATCTGATAGGGTGAGCGGTGGTCGTCAAAGTTTCGGGTGTCGACTACCAAGGTATCATCTTCCCAGTAACCTATGGAATGACCGGTCGCAAATGTGACAGAAGGGTCGGGGTGGTCTCTGCCATCCATATAGACGGTGCGTTCTTCGTTGTACCACTCACTACGGATAATTATTTTTTCCTCTGCATCACTCAAATCAAATTGCATGAGATAACCTGATGTGGAAACAAAAGCTGAAGGTGTCGGGCGGCCAATACAGGTTGATTCGGGGTTTTCCGGAGAGAGGGGGTCATAGGCTGCTTGTGCCGCCTTGCCCGCTTCGGTGAGAACCAGATGGGCGAGAAAGAATCCGTCAAAACCACCCGGGTATGAGGGGCCGGACCGTGTTCTGTCTGCGAGCCAGTTTCCTTCAAGAGAATCTGCTTTGACTCGCTCGGCTGGTTCTTCCCCCGGCTTAAGGGCCACCGTGCTGCCGTCCAGGCGCTCGATCGATGACATTTTTCCGTAGGGTTTGCCATTCACCGCCGGATTAACCCGTAGAAAGACTTCGTCGCCTGGTTGGAATGTTTCAGAGGTCCAACCACTATTTCTTGCCAGTGAGTTTATTCCAGCCAGCTGGATGTCCCAGACGACAGGTTGCCCATTCTCCATCACTTCTACTCCAAGGTAGACGTGTGGTTGTCGCCAGAGAAATTCAGTTACTTTTCCTTCAAGGGTGACGACACGATTTTCGTCCATGCCGGCATCGCTGTGGTGTGCATTGGATATGTTAAAAAAACCTAACGTGCTGATAAGCACAGAAAATTGTATTCGTCTCATGGTTCCCCCCTTGAGCTCTTACAGGATTGTTGCTCGAACTCCAATAAAGGAGTTTGAGCAACAGCATTCTATTCGCCGGTGGCGAAACAGTAAAACAATCCTTCTCCGTCACTGGTGGCAAGGAGGTGTGGGCTACAGCCCCGGGTTTGGTGGGCAGAATTCCATGACGTCGGGTTAGCACCGCCGCCGCGTCGGTCGACGTGTCCGATAAGAGCACTTCCTTCAGAGTTGCTGGTCCAATTACTACAGGTTGTATCGCCTTCTGCAGTTGAGGCGGTGCCATCGAGTTCGCTGCCTGTGAGCACATCGTGACGGCTGTTTATACCGTCATCCTGAGCATCGGATGGTATTGCGCTGAGTTCGCGCCCACGCTGATCCAGAGCAGTTGTCCTGGTTAGCCAATTTTCTGAATGTAAATGATCTATGTTCATGGCGACAAGCTCGCCACTGGCGTTATACCAAGGGCCATTGCCAATACGGTCCCGGGCATTTACGGAATTTTCACCAGTGGTGCTCAGATAGGCACGCCAGTTTTTGTCGCCTTGACCAACTTCAGAGGCAAGGGCCGTACAGTGTGCATCGGCTCCTTCAAGGCCACCGAGGTTGGCGCCATCGCCAGGGCCTTCGCTGGTAAGGAAAAAACTCATATAGGGATGTACTTCGGTCCGCTCCCGAAGTGGGGGAGCGCATTCGTTCTCAATAAACTCTTCATCTGGCACCGCCACTTTTATATTGGTCATGACAAAAGTATCTGCCAAGTAAACCGGGTCTGTGGTTGCGGTTTCTACCGAGAGCATGGCGCCGTATCCGGGTTCGTCAACCCGCTTGTAGGTTTGCACAATGGTTGTCTGATCGCTGAGTCGGTTGCCTTCCGGGGTCGCCAGGTTGGGCAGCAGATTCTTTATTTCGATAACAAGGGCATCATTTTCATAGCGGGCTATAGCATCTCCAAAGTGAGTGGGAACCCCTTTGGCATCGCGATCATCAAAATAGACTACCCGGTGACCACCATATTCCTCGTAATCGAAAGTCACGCGATCATCGTATTGGGCAATTCTCACTCCGTAATGAGACATGCCTGTTTGTCGGATTACACCGGGCGGATCACAGAATACCTGTGGATCGTTGGCCGGGATGTAAGCTGCCTGGTGTGCCAAGCCTGCTTCATTAAAAGGCACATCGGGGTCTCTGGGTGACGGGTAGGGAGAGCCTTCACCATGCCATAAGCCAGAAAGATTAGGGCGCCCGTCGCCGAGTTCCAGAGGGCGTTCAAGAGGGGTAAAGGGTTCGGCTTCAGCAGTTTCTTCCCGCTCACCGAGCAGGGATTGGGTAACCTGTTTTGTATTAGGATCCAGAGCTTCAGCAATCTGGATGGCTACCATTGGCGACCCATCATGGGTTGAATCTCCAGTAATTCGCACATAGTCACCAACCTCAAAGGTGGTATTGCTCCAGCCTTGTCGTCGTAATGCGGTAGCTGAATAGCCTTCGCCAACCCATTCGGTGGTTGAACCGTCACTATTGGTAACTTCAAAGGTGACAAGTACATGGGGGTTCCTAAAGCTGAATTTGGTAACAACTCCCTCAACAGTGACCGGCGCGTCGGCTCTGAAAGTGGCAGCAAACGCATGATGGGCATATGTTGGGGCGCTGGCAAAGCACATTGCCCACAAAATGCCTGTGAATAGGATTTTTTTCATTTCCCCTCCGAAAATATTTTGGCTAAGTCTGTTCTGATTTTTACTCGCCAGTGGCAAAACAGTAGAAAAGGCCATCGCCACCGGTAGCCTGGAGATTTTCTTGGCTGCAGCCGCGCGATGCATGAGCCGAGTTCCAGGAAGTGGGGTTGTCTCCACCTCCCTGACGATCAAAGTGGCCAACCAGAGCGCTGCCATCTTCAGAGCTGCTGGTCCAGTTATTACAGGTAGTGTCGGAGTCCGAATTGACTGCCATACCATTAACATCTGAGCCGGTCAGAATATCATGCCGATTGGGGTCATCTCCGCGACCGTTAATGGTTTCTCCGCGTTCGCTGAGAACGGTTGTCTTGCCAAACATGGTTGCCTCTCCATGCAGGTCTTCTTTGTTAATAGCGATGGGGACGCCTTCGGCGTTGTACCAAGGGCCATTACCAATGCGATCGATAGCGTTTACGCTATTCACACCACTTGTGCTTAGGTAGGCAACCCAGTTTTTGTCACCCTGACCAACGCGAGTTGCCAAGGCTTTACAGTGTGCATCGGCTCCTTCAAGTCCGCCGAGATTAGCGCCATCTCCGGGACCTTCGCTGGTCAGGAAGAAGTTCATCGCCGGATTGACTGTGTCACGCTCCCGCAGTGGTGGATGACAGTCGTTTTCGATCATCTGGTATTCGCCAGCACTCATTTTTTCGCGGGACATAACTAACTGTTCAGACAGGTTTACCGGATCGTTCACGTACATATCCAGATTTACAATCGGTCCGTAGGTGTCATTGTCGACACGTTTGTATACCTCTCGGGTAGTGGTCTGATCACTAAGTACATTACCTTCAGGAGATATCTGGTTGGCCAGAAGATTAGTTGTCTCGATAACCAGAGTGTTGCCCTCGTAGCGCGCGATGGAATCTCCCAGATGGGTTTTTATGCCCAGATGTGCCCGATCATCGAAATAAACTACGCGATGGCCCCCGTATTCTTCATAGTCAAATTCAACACGGTCATCGTATTGGGTGATGCGTATCGGATGTGGAGTCAAACCAACCTGGCGAATTAGTCCGGGAGGATCACAAAAGACCTGTGGGTCATTGGCGAGATCGAATTTATCCTGTAAGGCTTGGCCGGCAGCGCTAAAGCTGACTTGGGGGGCGCGAGGTCTGCCATTGGCCATGCCGTGGTTCGTCCAGGCGCCAGTCAAGTTTGGTCGGCCGTCGGGCAGAGTCAGGGGCATGGCCGCTGCTTTCACTGTAGCGGGATCCTGTCGGCCCTCTTGAGGTATCAGTTCAACGAGAACAGTACCGGTTTGAGGATTGATGATGTCGATGGTATCGATGGATGTCATGGGAGATCCATCGTGTGTCGAGTCGCCAAAAACACGTATGTGATCTCCGGCCTTGAGAGAATCATTACTCCATCCGGCGCGGCGCATCAGGGTTGCTGCAGCACCTTCGCTCACCCAGGATGTGGTGGTGCCATCGTCGTTGGTGACGTCAAAGTAAACCAGAACATGTGGGTTGCGAAAACTGAAATTGGTAACCACACCTTCGACGGTAATTTTTGCGTTTTCTTTGAAGGTGGCCGAAAAGGAATGATGTGCTTGAGAGGCTGCCGCGCAGCCCAAAGTAAGCAGAATTGTCAGCAGTTGATAGAATCTTTTCACGTTGTCCCCGATACAGATTATGAGCGTAAAGTTTTGTTTCTGCTGCTTTCTTTCTGTAGCAAGAAGGCAGGTAAGGCTATTATTGTACGTCCATTGTAATTCACCTGGAATTCCGAGGGGTTTAAATAATCCAACTTTGGTGCCGGTGTGCTCTATTTTTTGAATTTTCCTTGGGGGAAGCATGAATAAGATTTTTCCATTTGTTAGCCTATTTGCCTTGTTGGCTGCTCTTTCGGGGCAAAGTTATGCCCACCACTCCAATGCTCCGCATTTTGATTCCACCAAGCCGGTTTCTATCAAGGGTGTGATCACGGAATTCCAATTTGTTAACCCGCATGCATGGGTTTATCTGGATGTTACCAATGAAGAAGGCGTCGTAAATAATTGGAACTGTGAACTGGGTGCGGCTTCCAACTACAGAAGGCAGGGATGGACCGAGGAAACTTTTGCTGTTGGCGAGTCTATCGAGATAGAGGGCATCGCTGCACGGCGTGATCCTTATGGCTGTTCTTTCCAATCAGGCACTTTATCGGATGGAACGACTATTGCTCGTGGCGGACAGATCACAAAAGGTGAGCAAGTTCTGACGCAGGTTGCAGAGTTTGAGACGCAAGAGGTTGACCTGA
>JBFHKI010000075.1:0-8291 GCA_041595415.1 Pseudomonadales bacterium
GCTCCATGCATAAATAGATTCAGGCCCATAAAAAACCTGAGCATACTGTAGGCCAAAACCTTGTCGTTCATTGAATAACTCCCCCTGATTTGTTTTTTGATACCGCATATTAAGCGGGTTTTTATTTTAAGCTTCGCAATTTGGCAGCAAATGGCCATTGTTTCAAGTCACAGACCTTCCTGCCCTCTAAAAACATAACAAATTAACCTCGAAAATCCCTATCTTTCTCATCATTAACTTTTGCAAAGCGGCAGATGAAGTAGCAATAAAGGTCGTCTTGAGACATTATCCATTCTCGGTTCACGAGGGGGGAATCATGTCTAGACGAACTTTTCTGCGCAAATCAGCCCTGGCCGGTGTCGGCTCGATACTCGGCAGTATGGGCATAAACTCTGCGAACGCCCAATCAGGGCCAATACAAATCATCATGACCGGCTACGGCCCATCGACCACCAGTTTCAGCTTGGCACTTAAACGCATTGGCGACCGAATTGAAGCGAAGTTTCCCGGTGATGTCGAAGTTCGCTATGTTTATAACATTCTCGACCTGGGCTACAA
Source organism: Pseudomonadales bacterium (assembly GCA_041595415.1). GTDB lineage: Bacteria > Pseudomonadota > Gammaproteobacteria > Pseudomonadales > GM7GCV1 > JABJGI01. The sequence goes on from JBFHKI010000075.1 coordinate 559, forward strand.
AGGCCTTGATATCCTCTGGCTGGTCGAAAATGGCGTGGTCACAATGGGATATCAGTCCAGCAGCTATCTGACCGACCGTGTATCCGATCTGGGAGCCGTCGATTTGCCCTTTATCTTTGCTGACAACCGCGAGGCTCGCGTAGCAATGGACGGCGAACTCGGGCGACTGCTTACCCAGAGCATTGAGGCAAATACCGATTACCGAATTCTCGGTTACTTTGAAAACGGGGAGCGACACTTCTCCAACCGGGTACACCCCATCCATACTCCAGCCGATCTCGAAGGGCTTTCCATCCGCGCTCTTCCCAGCCAGATTCACAAACGCACTTTCGAACTGCTCGGTGCCAAACCGGAAATTATGGATCTGTCCGAAGTCATCCAAAGAGTTGTCGCTGGCAGTATAGATGTACAGGAAAACCCATTTGCCAATACCGTTACCTACGGCGTTCACAATTACCACAAATACCACACCGCCAGCAGCCACTTTTATATTTCTCGACCCATTTTCTTACATCGTCCCACTTTTGAATCCTGGCCAATGGAGTTGCAACAGGAAATGCAAGCCGCAGTTACCGAAGCCGTCGCCTTTCAGCGCAATCTCAAAGACCGGGAGGAGCTGGACGCACGGCAGGCCATCATCGCCAGCGGTGGAGAAATTGTCGACCTGACACCACAGGAACGCCAACTCTTTATCGATGCAGTCAGCCCCATTTATGCAGAGCTGCGCGATCAATACTCTCCTCGGTTGCAACGGTTAGTCGGACTATAAAAGATGTATCCGCTTTCAAAAACACATTCCAGAAAGCTCGGAATCTGCCGCATGATTGCAGCATTTTTTGCCTGTCTATCGGCCTGCCAACAACTCTCAGCACAGGAATCTCTCAGTTATTATCAAGATGATTTCCTCTCCAGAGTACAAAATGCCGCCACCAGTATCCCAGGCGATCTCCCACAATCCATCGCCTATACCAAGGTGGCCGAAAGCCACCGTCCCTATTCCGACATCATCGAATCAGGCAGTGATCAAACCTTTATCTCGGCGCGCACCGCTTTCCAGATACGATACGCACAAAGCACCATTGTCATTGATAGCGGAATGGATGAGGAAGTTCACACCTACTTCGGCTTCGGTCGCATCGAACCCTATTTCCCGACGGCCAATCAAAACCTTCAGGACGCGCTGCTTCAGGCTGAGCAAATCATTATCACTCACGAACACGGCGATCACATCGCCGGGGTTATCCGCAGCCCGTTTTTTACTCAGCTTGCCCCTAAGACCATCCTAACCGAAGCTCAGGTCGAGACCCTGAAAAACCGTCCTCAACTTCCCCAGATTGCGCTAAACCAAGAACAGGCAGCTCAATTTCGAGTAGTGGAATACGGTCTTCTATTAGCCGTTTCACCAGGCGTGGTGCTGATCAAAGCCCCCGGACATACCCCCGGTCATCAGATGGTTTACGTTAAGATCCAAAATGGACGCGAATACCTCTTTATCGGGGACATCGGTTGGTCGATGGACAATATTAACCAACTCAAATTACGCCCACCCCAGACCATTGCCCGGATCGGTGAAGACCCGGTAACCCTGATGCAGCAGATGCGCTGGACCAGGGAGCGCATGGAGCAGGACGGCCTGATTATCGTACCTTCCCACGACGATCTTCAGTTAAAACAATATGTTGAGGAAGGGTTGCTGAGTGATTCCCTGCGCATCTAGCGCAGTGGAACACTAGTGCTGGCCCTGAGTGGAAACGATCATTTCATAAGCGGCTATCACATTGAGCTCCCGGGAATAATCGTATTCAATCATGTCGCGGTAATCCTCCATAAGAATGGTATCCACCATTTCATCCAGAGTTTTACCGGCGGCAATAGCATCGGAAACCGCGATATAGAGTTCTTCCAGATAGCGAACCTGCTCGGTTACATCCTCTTTTGTTCCCGGAGATTCGTGTCCGGGAACAATAATGTCGAAATCAACCTGTTCAACCCTCCGCAACCAATCTACCCACTCCGGCAAATAGCCTCCATCCAGAGTGGATCTGGGCAGGCGGTTAGGTGTCAGGGAATCTACGGTATAGATGACTTTCTCCTCCGGAAAGTAGATCAGCGACATATCGTCTGTATGGTTTTTACCAAGATATTGCAACTCAACCGTTTTACCGCCCAGTGTTATGGACAGCTTGTCAGCGTAATAGAGATCCGGAGGTCTGACTGTTGGTCCGCCAAAGCGGGCCGCCCATATTTCCGCCCGTGAAAGCCAACCGTTATTGTCTGTGTCAAAACGGTCAAAGCCTTCCGGCCCATTATCCACTCCGGTATATCCGCCGGCTTCAGATCGCTGAATACGGCCATCGCCGTTTTTATCCCACAGCTGTTCACGAGGCAACAAGGGAGCATTATCGACCGGCCGCTGCAGATTTTTTTGCATATTCTCGTGACCGACAAATATGGCTGTATCTTCGAATACAGCGCCACCTCCCGCGTGGTCATTATGGGAATGGCTATAGAGAACATACTTTACGGGGAGGTCGAAGCGCTCATCGAGCTCTTCCTTTAGCCAGCCTGCCATCTCCGGAAAGCTCGGATCGACAAGGATAATTCCCTCATCGGTTACCATAAACATACCGATATGACGGTTCTGACGGAAGCTGTAGAGATCACCCTTGATATGAGTGATAACCCGTTCTGGTGTTTGCGCCTGAACCCCTTGAAGCAGCCCCGCGACCAAACTACAGCCGAGGGCAATAATGCCCGACATTCGAGTAAAAAATTGCAACATAGCTAACCCCCCTTTTTTCAGCTAGTGTGAACCAGATTTAGTATCAAAAAAAGCTCCCATCCTTAGCTAACCAGTTTTTCCAGACATTTATTTTTTGCCGAAACGGTAATTGAAGCGCACAATTTGAAGATTGATCCGGGGGGATATCATGTTATCTATATTTACTAGAGGCCTGTTTCTGGCCCTGACTCTGGTTCCAGCCATTGTCTTTGCACACCACAATGTAACCAACCTTTACGATTCAAATCGTACTATCGAAGTGGAAGGTATTGTCACCGAAGCAATTTGGCGTAATCCGCATATCCAGATTTCCATTCAGGTAACAGACCAAGATGGAAAGCAAGAATTATGGAACAACGCTTCCGAAGCCATGAGCAACCTGCGCCGCTGGAAGATTGAAGCAGGATTTATCAAAGCTGGGGATAAGGTAAGACTGGCTGGTCGCCCGGCCCATCAGGGAAACGGCATGTATATTTCCCATGTGCTCACGCCCTCCGGAGTCGAAGTGATTCTCGATCGGCGTAATTTCGAGCCACGATGGTCAGAGACGACTGTCACTATTGCCGAGTACATCAAGGAGGAAATCGGCGATCCAAATTCCCCCGAGCTTGGCATCTTTCGGGTTTGGAGCCATCCGGACAGTTTGGGGCTACTGTTCCCGGAAGATGGTGTAGCCGATTTTGATCTGAGCCAGTATCCCCTGACAGAGTCCACTAAAGCTGCCATTGCAGCCTTCGACAAAACCCGTGATAACCCGATCGGCAGTTGTCAGGCCAAGGGTATGCCTACCATTATGGAAGCACCCTACCCACACCAGTTTGTGCAGGATGGTGAAAATATCCTCTGGCATCAGGAAGAGCAGGACACTATCCGCACCATACATATGGCCCCCGATGCGACTGCCGAGGGCAAACCCACAAACAAACTGGGTTACTCCATTGGTCACTGGGAAGACGAGTACACTCTGGTAGTTACTACAGTCAATGCCACCTGGGGTCGTTACAATACCATGGGTATTCCCCTGACCGAGGAAGCGGTTATGGTTGAGCGATTTATGCTCGCGGAGGATGGAAGCCGTCTGGACTACGCTATTAGTGTGACCGACCCTGAAACCTTTACCGCACCACACACTGCAACCACCTACTGGCTCTTTTACCCGGATGCGGAAGTTGGAAGGTATGAGTGTTTACTTGATGCAGAGAATGGCTAGAGCAGCTATTCATATCTTCGGGAAAAAAATTGGCGTAGCGCTGTTTTCCTTGTTCAAGTCGAACTGACAAAAAATACCCGCAATTACTGCGGGTATTTTTTAGACTGTATGCCCGACTTAACCATAGACCGGAAACCTGGCACAGAGCTCAAGCACTTTGGCTTTAACCTCGGGAATAACCTGTTCCGAAGTACCCTCTTCCAGAGAGTCCAGAACATCACACATCCAGTGGGTGAGCTGCTCACACTCGACCTCTTTGAAGCCCCGCGTAGTTACTGCCGGAGTCCCGACGCGCAGACCTGATGTGATAAAGGGTGAGCGTGGATCTTTGGGCACGGCGTTTTTGTTCACTGTGATATTGGCTTCGCCCAGTGCTGCATCTGCGTCTTTACCAGTGTATTCCTTGCCGATCAGATTCACCAACATCAGGTGGTTGTGCGTTCCACCGGAAACAATATCGATGCCACGCTCGATAAAGGTTGCCGCCATCACTTTGGCGTTGGTTACCACCTGTTTCTGGTACTCGGTAAATTCCGGTTCCAAAGCCTCTTTAAAAGCTACCGCTTTACCAGCAATTACATGACAAAGCGGGCCGCCTTGGCCGCCGGGGAATACCGCCGAGTTAAATTTCTTTTCCAGCTCTTCGTTGGCCTTGGCCAGAATAATTCCACCGCGTGGGCCTCGAAGGGTTTTATGCGTAGTCGATGTACAGACATCAGCTATTTGAATTGGACTGGGATAAACACCTGCAGCAATCAGACCTGCAACATGGGCCATATCCACCATAAACCAGGCACCAACCTTATCTGAGATTTCACGGAATCGCTGCCAATCCACAATACCGGAATAGGCTGAAAATCCGGCAATGATCATTTTCGGTTTATGCTCAAGAGCAAGCGCCTCCACCTGCTCGTAGTCTATCTCGCCAGTGTCGGGGTCAAGGCCGTACTGCACAGCGTTATATGTTTTACCGGAAAAATTCGGCTTGGCACCATGTGTCAGGTGACCACCATCCGCCAAACTCATACCCAATATAGTGTCACCCGGTTGACAAAGCGCCTGAAAAACTGCCGCATTAGCCTGTGAGCCAGAGTGCGGCTGTACATTAGCGTAATCCGCACCAAACAACTGCTTCACCCTGTCGATAGCAAGTTGTTCAGATGCATCCACATACTCACACCCACCGTAGTAGCGTTTTCCAGGATAGCCTTCCGCGTATTTGTTGGTCAGAACTGTGCCCTGAGCTTCCATCACTGCAGGGCTGGTGTAGTTCTCGGAAGCAATCAGCTCAATATGCTCTTCCTGACGAACTTCTTCCTTAGCGATAGCAGCAGCCAATTCCGGATCATAACTGGCAATAGTCACAGATTTATCAAACATTATCGGTCCAAATAGTAAGTGAGGATGTGGAAAAATTCAGGCCCAGGATTGTACACGAATAGCACAATTATTCCGGCACCAAGCAAAAAATATTGCCCCTGGTGGCCGGGAAGCCATCGGTAAAAAACGTGTGGCGGGACCATTGCCCGCAAGAATAGAGAAATCTAACCCGTCTTATCCATCAACCAACCGGACAGCTCAACCAAATCCATTGGCTTTGCGTGGTAATAACCTTGCTGAAAAGAACAGCTCGCTTCACTGAGCAAATCCGCCGTTTCTTTATTTTCAACACCCTCGGCGATAACACCCAGACCCAAGTCTTCGGCCAGACCTATCATGGCTTTGGTCACCACGCGATCCAGATCATTTTCGACGTAGGAGATAATGAAAGACAAATCGATCTTCAGGAAGTCGACGGGCATTTTGCGCAGGTAGGACATGGAAGAAAAGCCGGTTCCAAAATCATCTATGGCCAATCGCACACCAAGCTTTCGCAACAAATACATGCGATCAATCATATGTTCGGTATCTTCCATCATGGTTGATTCGGTGATTTCCATATGCAGCACGTCTTTGGGTATCTGGTACCTCTCCATGCTTTCTTCTACCACTCTCAACACACGCGAGTCACAAAACTGACGTGGTGAAAAATTCACACACAGCCAAGTCCCCTGGGGTAAATGCCAGTTATCGATTAATTCGCGATACTCTCGACAAGCGTTGTCCAGTATCCATTCCCCCACCGGAATAATCTGACTTGATTCTTCCAACATCGGAATAAACTCAGATGGCTCGACAACTTCACCCTCGGTCGGATTCCAGCGTAATAACACTTCGATGCCACACAAGCTGCCGCTTGAGGTTTCCATAATGGGTTGATAGACCAGAGAAAACTCATCCCGCTCAACAGCCCTGGCGAGCCCGGTAGTAATTTTTAAACGGTTTTTGGCCTGTTTCTCCAAGTCTTTATCGTAAAAACAGTAATCGTCACCACCATTGGCCTTGGCTTTGTACATAGCTGTATCGGCATGAACCAACAAACGCTCGGGAGTAACCGCATCATCCGATTCATCTCGCATCAGAGATATACCAATACTGGCGGACAACTTGATAGGCGGGATAACCCGACCAGGTGTTTTTACGCTGATGGGTTCAACAATGCACTGCAGGACACTGTTTGCCAAATTTGCCAAAAAAGAAGGTGTCAGCTTGTCATTGTGAACAAAGACGGCGAATTCATCGCCACCCAGGCGTCCGACCAGATCACCATAGCCTATGCATTGCTGTATTCGCTCTGCCAGGATACGCAATACCTCATCACCAATGGTATGACCATATAAATCATTGACCAGCTTGTATCGGTCGATATCAATAAAAAACAGGGCGATATCTGTATTGGATATCTCGGCGTGCCAAAGTGCTCTTTCAAGTGACTCGAAGAAAAACCGTCGATTGGGCAAGGTCGTCAATTCGTCCGAGCGAGCCATGTTTTTCAGTTTGGTCTCTTGCGACTTCCGCTCTATTGCATAGTGAATAATACGACCGAGCATGGCAACTTCCAGATCGGCTTTATAGAGATAGTCTTGCGCTCCCGCCTGAATAGCTTGCAAAGCAGCTCCATCCTCAGAGCCAGTGAGCAGAATTATCGGTGTCTCTGCAGCTACATCCAGACAACTGTATATGGTGTCTATGCCGGTCGAATCCGGCAAACTTAAATCCACCAGAGCAATGTCATAGTCTTCTTTGGAAAAATGCTCGATCGCCTCCCACAATGAGCCTACATGATCGATGGTAAAACTCGTTTCACCCGACAGCTCCTTGAGCATCTCAATAACCAGGCGCGCGTCACCGAGATTATCTTCGACGATTAACACTTTAATTTCGTTTACCATTAAATTTCTTTCCCAAAATTCCAGTTTTTAAATGACATCCCTAAGGTAATTTCACCAGACTTAGCCAGAAGTCTCCGATAGCCCGAACTGCCTCTATAAATTCATCAATATCTACCGGCTTGGAGATAAAACAGTTCGCGTGCAAATTATAGGAATCATAGACATCTTCTTCCGAGTTGGATGTAGTAAGCACGATGACCGGGATGGCTCGCAATTGAGCATCCCATTTTATTTCACGCAAAAATTCCCTGCCGTTCATCTTCGGCATATTCAAATCCAACAAGATCAGATCCGGCTGAATAGCTTCTTCACGGCGCAAAAACTCCAGCGCTTCTAATCCATTATTTACCGTGGACATTTTGATCGCTATTTTTGCCTCGCGCAAAGCTTCTATCGTTAATCGCACGTCTCCGGGGTTATCCTCAACCAACAAAACCTCTATAGGTTCTATATCCGCATTCATCGTCAC
>JBFHKI010000076.1:0-8289 GCA_041595415.1 Pseudomonadales bacterium
CATGCGTCGTTCTAGGCCCGTAGCTTCAGCAACAGAAACCTTCATTTGCTTTCCTCGGTAGAAATAAGATGACACTGGCATGTCATATGAATATCACATTGGTGCGAAAGGAGAGACTCGAACTCTCACGGGTTGCCCCACTGGAACCTAAATCCAGCGCGTCTACCAGTTCCGCCACTCTCGCTTTAGGTGCGCAAGCCCTTGAGCTCACGAAGGGGCGCGATTTTGCCACAGAGAACACTCCCCTTCAATAACTGCTTTTGCATAGTTGGCAAAGGTTTTGTGGCTTTGTTTTTGGTGGGTAGTCAGATGAGCTGAAAGGGATCAATTAGAGATCAAAGCATAAAAAGAATGGGGTGACTGACGGGGATCGAACCCGCGACCACCGGAATCACAATCCGGCGCTCTACCAACTGAGCTACAGTCACCATTACATTTTCTTTTACCGGACTGGCGCGCCCGGAAGGACTCGAACCTTCAACCTACGGCTTAGAAGGCCGTTGCTCTATCCAGTTGAGCTACGGGCGCCCGATTTACACGAGAGTAAAATTTTACACTTCAGCCTCGGCAAGAGGCGCGCATTTTAGGTTGTCAGCCCCCTATTCGCAATTGTTAATGCACTTTAGCCGAAGAGATTATCGTTTTCATCCCTTCCCACCAGCCAAAAACCAAAACACCCGCCAAAGCGGGTGTTTAAAATTGGTCGGGGTAGAGAGATTCGAACTCCCGACATCCTGCTCCCAAAGCAGGCGCGCTACCAGACTGCGCTATACCCCGAAACCGCTGTAAAAGCGAGCGCGCATGATACTGGCGAGATATACAGGCGTCAATTAGCTAATGGGCTTAGATTTAAAAAAATAGGATCTATTGAAACCGTATCCCCAAACTGAATTGCAAACTGTGCGCACGTAAGTGATATGTGCCGTTCGCACTTTCTCCAGCTAAATTGATAGCCCCGTTATTCACTTCTCTTTTGCCCATTCCATATTGATAAGAGATAGCCCATTGGAATTTATCCGCCTCCCGAGCCACCCCCAAATTCAACCAATGGCTATCGGTATCGCTGACAGCAGGATTGAAGTAGAGCTCTGTTTGCACCGCCTCATTATAGTCGTACCCAATACTGTAAATTAAATCTCCGTACAGCCTGGAGATACCCAGCTCGTATATATAGCCATCATCCCACTCAAAGGGAAAAGGAAGATCGCCCAAAGCAGTTCCGGTCAAAATCGGTGTACCGACTTTACCCCAACCACCCCACTCTATGTTTAGTTCCAGATTGGTTCTGAAATCTGGACGAAAGGAATAACCCAACTGCAGATAATCTGGAATATCAAAGTCAAGCTTCGTTTTTAACTTTCCTGGAGCCAGAGAAACATTGGTTGTCCCCTCAAACTGGTGAGAACCCGCACTTCGGTAGGTCGCGCCATAGCTATGTTTTTCATAGGGCTGCCAAAGCACAGAAGCAATATAGCCAATACCTGTATCTCTGGCTCTGAGAGTTAAGCGATCATCGGGAGCTAAGCCGATACCTTGCCGAATATCGAGTTTTGCATAGTTATAAGTTAATCCGAAGCCCAATGAAAGTGCCTCATTCAACTGATAACTACCAACTGGAGAAAACGTCAGGTAATCAATTTTTGCCTTTTCTGACAACGTACGGAAGGGAGTTTCACCAGGCCATTCGTTACCCAAACCAAAGGGCGCATAAACACCAATCCCCCAACTGAAATTACGCCCAGGATTCGCATAAAAGAACTGGGGCGCCGCCTGCCATTTATCCCTGTTTGTATAACTATTCCCATCGACTTCCGCTTCTACGCCGAAGTTAATAAGATACGAACCCAATCGAATTTCGTCTGTATCTAATTGCCCTAATCCCGCAGGGTTATAATAGACCGCAGAAGCATTATCTGCGGTTGCTACAAAGGCACTCCCCCGCGAGGTAGCGTAAGCATCCTGATTAGGAAGGCGGAAACCCGCTGCAAGAGTTTCCGAAGAAAGCGCTAAAAAGGTTACACCTAAAGGTAAGTATCTAATCAACCTACTTCTGAAAACCACATGCAGCATAAAATCTCTCTCAGGAAAACAAAATGACGATATCCTCCAGCCAATCGCTATCCTGAGCACTAATATTGGTTCCATTCCCTACATCGGAGAAGATAATTGTTATATCGGTGACAAGGTCACCATTAAGGGCGATGCTAACACTACCTCCTGCAGGGTAGACAATACAATATAGTTTTAGCAAGTCTGCGACAGCAGTCATAGATTCTTTCGTAGAACCTTGATTAACCCAGCTACTAAACAAGCTACTACCCTCACCACCTGTGGAAAAACGGAGCTCAATACCCCCATCTACAGCTTCAACACAGAAGGATACTTGTACCCCATCTGTACCGGCTTGAAGGGCTGCCATAGCTCTGGCAACTAATTCCGCACTATCCTCACCGAGAGATTCGGGAACCGGTTGATTGGCAGCCGAACCTGTAACCGGTACTTGCACCAGGTCGGACCAAACCTTGCCGGTACTTGCGGCCAAGGTTTTGCTAAACCGATCAGCTAGTGTGATAGCCTGAAAGACCTCTTCAATCGGACCAGAATACAATTCGCTTACCTCGGTAACCGAACCGGGGTCATCCTCGCTGCGCAAGTCTGAAAGATTACGCAGCATGGCTTCCAGCCCCCTCAGGGAGGCTTCTGGCTCTGGCTGGGCGGACGCTAAAGCGGCGAGAACCTGCAAGCGTTCAACACGTGCTCCACGAGCTTTGGCGGACATTTTCTCTGCCATTAGCTCCTGATTAGAACGCTCCAATAAATGGAATCTCATGGCAACCCGCAAATCGATCAGCAATGCATCGATATTGCTCCAGGGCTTTTCGATATAGCGAATAATTTCACCTCGGTTGACTGCAGCAATGGCATCCTCCAGCTCCGAATAGGCTGTGGTCAACATTCGGACAATACTGGGATGTAGATCTCTCGCATACTCTAACAACTCGACACCCAAACCTCCGGGCATACGTTGATCTGTGAGCAACACTCCGATCTCGTCACCGTGCTGTTGTAATACTTCCTTTGCCTCAGCTACGTCACCAGCCAGCAGGACCGGGAACTCCTGAGAAGCAATTCGCTCGAAAGTTTTACGCGTCATTTCTTCATCGTCTACGAACAAAACGCTTGGACTCCCATCAGTTCTTCTGTTCACCTAATTGTCTCCTTCAGGATGTTGGTCATTGGATTGATCCGGCGTCCCCAGATCAAAAGAAAATTCTGTATAGGTGGCGGAATCCGTATCTACGGAGAGTACGCCGCCATGGTTATCAATTATTGTGTGGCAAGTGCTCAATCCCATACCCAGGCCCGAACCAACCTCTTTTGTTGTAAAGAAAGGGTCAAACACCCTCTCAACTATTTCCGGGGGAATACCGGTTCCAGAATCACGCACAGAGACTCTTAAACGCCCCTCAACGGGCACCACAGAGATTTTCAAGCTGGGTTCACGCCCAGTGTTTTCCATGGCATGACAGGCGTTCTCAAACAGATTTATCAACACCTGCACAATATGGCTTTGTGAACCTATTACCATAGCCGGAGTCACGATATCCTTTTCGATATTCACACCTCTTAGACTGTGTGCCGAAAGCCTTTCTGCACTTGATATGGCTGTAGCCAGATCAAACGCCTGAGTCATATGCACCGCCTCAGGATATGCAAAGGTTTTCAGATCCTTGACGATGGCAGATATTCTCTCCATGCCATCTCGCACATCGCCCATCATTTCACGAACATGCTCATGCTCCTTTATAGCGGGCTCTCTTTCCAATAGCTGGAAGGTTCCATAAGCGTAATTAAGGGGATTATTTACCTCATGTAAAAGCCCGGCGGCCAAACGACCAAGCGCATTGAGTTTTTCACTCTGAATGAGTTTGCCTTGGGTGTTCTGTAGATCACTCAGGGTTGATTCAAGCTCGATGTTCCGCTGATGTACGGTGCGCTGCAGTTGTGAGGTCAGCCACAGGTTGGCCAGCCTTTTCTTGATTTCGATTGTGGAGAAAGGCTTGGTCAAAAAGTCATCCGCGCCATTATCCAAAGCGTTTAGACGAGACTTTTCATCGGTTCTCGCCGTCAATAGCATTATTTTTATATTCCGAAGTTCTTCGTCTTCGCGAATTTTTTTACAGAGAGTCAAACCATCCATTTCAGGCAGCATCAAATCGGTGAGCACCATATCTGGGCGTTCGGACTGTAACATCTGCCAACCTGCCTGCCCGGTGATCGCAGTAAGAACCTGAAAATCTTCTTTCAATATTTCTGTCAGATAGGAGCGGACATCCGCTTCATCTTCAATAATTAATAACTTGGGTCTGTTATCGCCATCCGACACAAGACTGACATCAGCCGTATCGTCTTCCGTGGAACTCCCTTGAAAGGCGTATCTCGCACGGGTATGAATATCTCCGAGAAAATCACCGTCTTGTTCTAAAACCGATTTCACTTCATTGCCTCCTTGGCTCAGGGGTAAACGCACTGTAAAAGACGTACCTCTGCCCAGCTCACTATCAACCAATACCCGCCCGCCCTGAAGCTCAACGAGTTCCTTTACCAACGCCAACCCCAAACCGGTTCCCTGATGTTTTCGGGTTGACGAAGAATCCACTTGCTGAAAACGGTCGAAAATCATTTCAAAGTTCGACTTTTCGATACCGGGACCAGTATCTTGCACCTGCATTTCAGCAAAACCATTGTCTTCCTTGATGCTTACCCTGACCCGACCCCGTGCCGGGGTAAACTTGACCGCATTATTGATCAAGTTAATAGCAACCTTCTCAATCGCCCGCCTATCTCCGAGAACACTTAATTCAGGCGAAGGCAAAACACTTAAGGTGACGTTTTGTTGTTGTGCAAAATGCTGCATTCCACCTACCACATTGTTCACCAGAGAATTCAGCTTGACCGGTGCCTTTTCAAGCCTGGTCATACCTTCTTCCAAGCGCATGATATCGAGCAGATCATTCACCAGATTCAATAGACGGTATGAATTGTCCCGTACAAACACCAACTGGGTTCGCAACCGCTCAGGAAGCTCCGGCTTACGTAAAATGTCCTCAACTGGCGACAAAATGAGAGTCAAAGGCGTTCTGAGCTCATGACTGATATTGGCAAAAAAGCTGGATTTCATTCGGTCCATTTCGGCCAGGTCATGATTCCGCTGATCCAGCTCATGATTTCTCTGGTCAAGCTGATAGCGTAGGGAAAACTCTCTAACCCTGGCCCGTTCAGCAAAAAAACTGGCCGCACATGCAATCAATCCCGTAGCGATGATGAAGTACATGTTGATATATAGATCCTGCCAGCGACTCTCGCTAAACCCTGCATATACACCGGCTGAAATAAAACCGGCCAAGGTAAATACCAAAAGGATCAGCGCGTCTTTCAGTCGATACGGAAGCAATAAAGAAACACCGACAATCAACAGACAGAGCGCCGCATAGTAAGGCCCCTCCATACCTTCGGTAATGGCGATCATCAAACACATCGAGGTCGCCACGACAAAAGGCATCGCAAAGTTTGTGACAAAAATATGCTGTTTAAACCAACTCAGGTCATGGGCAAAATAAATGACAGCAATTATCAGCAAACTGGCATACCTGAGCAGACTCAGCTCAAACAACAATTCTGGATAGATAAAGATATCCAGACTGGAGCCCACCGGGAAAGATATCAGTGCCACAATACAACCGATCTTCGAGCGCTGGAGCCTCTCCGCTGCATTGCTCTGTAGATACTGGCGCCGAACTTCTTCTTGATCTATCACGAAACCTCTTTGGCCTTTTTGTATTCAAGAAAAACGTTTACTCCGGTTTCATCACAATAAACCTTGCTCTCCCAACTGCTTGGAATAAGGTCCAGCATGTCCTTTTCGTTACGATAAACCAGATGCCATTCCGCTAAATATTCCATGGAAGCCTGAGCGGGGTTATCTTTATGAACATTGGTAGAAAGTACCCAGCAATCAGGCTTAACCAGGGCATGAAACAGTTTTAGCACACGACTGCAGGCCTTTTGTGAAAAATAATCGAACAAGCCAGCACAATATATGAAGTCATAGGTGTCTCGATCGGTTTCTTTGATTTTCGCCGATTGCCTTAAAATCTGGTCGACCGAACGGTGCACCACATTGACCCGCATACCGGAATTGTGGTTTGCCAGGCGCCGCGTGATCATCTCGTAGGTATAGTCCAATGTCTCCTGACTAAAATCGATCAGAGTTAATTCGACATTGCCGGGTACATTCCGCTGTTCCAATAACTTCTGTATCTCAATTGCCGGACCACATCCCAAGTTCAGGATTTTGAATGTTTTGCCAGTTGCTATTGCTTTATCAACACATTCATTCAAATGTTTCATCAAGATGACAATGCGGTTTCGATGCGCTTCAGCCGGGCCACCAGCCAAAAACAAACTGTTGATTATCTTGAAGTAGGTACTTGGCCCTTCATTGGGATTGCGCACCATCATATTTACCATTTCGTAGTCACCTGCATATCCAAGTGGCTTAACGTAGGTTCGGTGTACGAAAGGCGAGCGCAACATTAGCGGGTGAAGATCGCGCTGAGCGTAAACACGGTGTATGTCTGTCAACTCGGGTGGCACATGATGCGACTCTTCTTCAAACCTCGCCATATGCTCTCCCAGGTGTGGGAGTACCGCATCCTTTATTTCGTCAACATATTCATCCTGCAAAGTACCACTTTGACCCACACCACGAGCGTCAGCGACCATGTCAATCTGCTCAATCCAGCGACTTAGCTCTGATAAATCTGTGCGCAAACGACCAACGGCAATCTGGAAATCTTTACGGACATTTTTGTAAACGCCGAGATCTCCCAAAAACTGGTTAACCTCCTCGCGCAACGCACGTTTGTCTCCAATGACCTCGGTGGCATCTTTCCAAGGCTCCGTCAAAGTTGCAGACAAAACCAGATAGATACCGGTGTTTACCAGAGAAGTGACAACCGCACTGCCTTGATAAACTACCCTGCCCTGTCGCCTCACCGTAAGCTCAGTCAACATTTCGGACATTTGCGCAACCGAATAGGGGTCGTAAACCTCCATAGAGACGGTCTGTCGCGTGATACCGATTAATGAACCTCGAGCTTCCGCTCCCTGACTATTTTTAAAAGTGACCGTCGAGTTAAGCTGACGATTATTGGTTGCCATAGCTGCCTTAGTGGTTGGTGTCAGTATTGAATGCTCTGGCCACAGCCATTTGCACTTGGGTCAGAGCCGCCTTAGATAAAAAGTTTTCGTCGATATAACTATCTAATTTTTCAATCAATTCAGCCGCTCTGGTTTTATCCAGGTTCTCCGTAAGAGCTGCCATATGCTTGTTGGCTATAGCTTCAATTCCGGCTTCATAATCAGCTAATTGATCTAGTGAGTGCATGGCGTAGAGCTTCCACCCTTCGCAGTCACTCGCAACCTCTGCAATCATATTATGTAGAATAATTTCGTCGCTTACGGAAGAATAATCAGCTGCGGAAAGCTTTTCCCTAAAACGCGCAATCGCTTCTTCAAGTAGCGCCTCCAGGTCCGAAAGGGTCCAGGGCTTTTCAACAAAACGAAACACCTCACCTCGATTAATACTCTCAATTGCGCTATTAAGGTCAGCATAAGCCGTGGTCAGGATGCGTACTATGTGAGGTCGGTTTTCACTTGCCCAACGCAACAGTTCTGTTCCTCGCGCCCCGGGCATAACCTGATCAGTAACAATCACAGCAATGTTTCTCGAGTCTTTCAGTACAGCCAGAGCTTCATCGACATTGGCAGCAAGCCGAACACGGCACATCGAGGAAAAAGCCCTCGATAAATATTTGAGCGTTTGCTCTTCGTCATCGACGAATAAAACTTCGATATTGGACCAGTCAGATTTTGTGTCTTTCATTGATTCCCTTTACAAGCTACATCCCTGTCTAATCAGGGCAGCCAGCTAATCAATAATATTCCTAATTTACAAGCACCTACTTAAACATTTATAGTCTAGGTCTCAAGTTGTAAATGGTTCATACCATAAATGCATAGTGCCCAGAATTCGACACATACGCTGAACTACTTAGCCAGCATCCATTTCGCGACACAAGTTGCGGATGTGGGTGAGCTGTGTCGCCTGCTGAAAACACAATATGGCTTGTCAGGTTTGATGCTGCAACGTGCCTTTTTTGACGGACAGAAGTTCAGCCGACCCACCTGCCGCTGCTTTGGATCTTACGTCAACTTCCGGGCCGA
>JBFHKI010000077.1:0-8241 GCA_041595415.1 Pseudomonadales bacterium
GACTATATTTATCTAGCAGACAAATCCCCACTTAGTGTACTTCCGTCACCATATTGAATTGATAATACACCGAGATATGGCCACATTGACTGAATGAATTATGCGTTTTTCAGATACCAGAAAGAGTCTGTGTGACGTCCATAGAAGATACATAAAACGCACCTTTTTTTAACATAAACCGCATCAATTTGAAGCTTTTATGGTAAACCTTCGTTAACCTAAATAACTTGCCAATACCTATTCTTTAATAAATTCAGGGAGTTAGTTCGGGAAAAATATTTGAACTCGATCACAAAAAAGCACCAAAAAGTAACAGAACCATCACAAAAAAAGCTTTTTTGTTGTTAAACACTACACTTATGCTACATTTTGGACATGGAAAAGCATAAAACTTCCAGTTTAAACCTGAGGATTGACTCAGGTTTAAAGAAAGCCTTGGTAAAGTCTGCTATCAAAGAACACCGCAGCATTACCAATATGGTGGAAGTGCTAATTATCCGATATAGCCAAGAACAAGAAAAAAACATCCCGGAACAAAGAGAGATGTTTAATAGTCGAAGTAGGTAGGGTGGGATAGATAATACCGACGCAAATCAGCGCCAGAATCTTCCCGAATAACGAGGTGGAGCTGCTCACAAGGCAAAGGTAAAGCCAGCTTTGAAAAATATTTTCAAAGTTTGCAGTTTACAAAGTTAACTGGAATATCCGGTAAGCACTAAATGGATTCGTTAGCTTACCGACAATCTCAAACTAAGGCCGAATACAGGAGGCTGAAATGAGGAAATTATGGGAACGAATCTCAATATCGCGCGCAACCAGACAAATGCGCAAGCATGAAGCGACTCTAGCCCGCGAAAGGGAGCTGTCGGAGATCCGACGCTTTATCAATGATGATAACCTTTTCTATGTTGCCGACAGTAAGGGCCAAGCCGTCCTTGTAGGCGTAGACAAAGACGCGGAACATACCAAACGCATCCTCAAAAAAATCATCCATAATCGTCGGGAGGCTTTGTTATGCATGAGCCGGAACGGTTATAGACAACTGCAATCAAATCCTCGATGGATCAATGCTGACCAATTTTCACTGGCCGACTATTATCGCCAAATGACTCTTCCTCAAATTAGTCATGGCCACCGCTAAATACCAAGTCATACAAATACTGGCCCGCTTACAGCGGGCTTTTTTTTGTCTTATTTTCCACGCTACCAACTACTAGCAAAACTTGGCAGCCATGTGATCAGAATGGCACAACCATCACTGACACTCCTACAGGCGGTAAGGGCGCATGCCGTCATTGACTCCTGTTGGAGCTACTGCGTCCTATAATTCAGTTTCTTTTGCTCGACGTGATGCTCTTTCATACCTAAAACGCATGCTGTCATTACCAAGCAGCCCCCCCTGATGCAGGTAGATCATACTGCCCTGTTGTGTATCCTTGTTTACCCGATTTTTGTGCAAATACTCCAATAGACATATCCAGCCAAGTGGGTCATAGAGCAGGTCAAAACATACCCCCGTCTGCTCCTTCAGCTCCCTCCATATACTGTAGAACTCGGGATAGCATTTACCAAAATGGTACTTCCGTACTTGCCCGTGAGCTCCGGGAGGTGGTTGAAGGATTTCCGGATGATCCCTTGGCTTCTGACTTAAACAACTGAACTGTTGCCGCAAGTAGTCCATCGAACCCACACAAGCACAGGTCAGCACCTTGAAATTCAGGTGTTTTTGCAAGTAAAGCGCGGTGGTACCTGTTCCGGAAGGTAACATCAGGCAGGGATCTTTGATGTTGTTTTCTGAAACCCATGTCTGGATCTCTTCTGCCAAAATCTTAATCCCTTGTTCTGCCTGTGGAAAATGTCCACCTTCGGGAATATAGAGGCCGGCTTCATCCTCTTCGACGATCGCCTCGACATATCTGGCCAGGCTGATATTTTCGGCTCGACATTTGTCGCCCAAAGAATGGATTTGAGCCCCATTGACCAGTGCCGCAGCATAGTTTCCACGCGGATTTTGCTCGAGATGACTGGCGATATGATCGACGTAAAAATCCAGCTTCCAGCCCTTCAGCTTTGCCAGACAAGACAGGCTAAACAGCATATTGGACTGGGCGGAACCGTAGCTAACCAGACGGCGTATCTCTGGCAAATCGGCCTGAATATAATGGTGAAGTTTCCGCGCCTTATTGCCACTAAACCCCAGCTTCAAAGATGAAGGAATCCGCTGTCCGCGAACATCTGGGGGGGCATAAAGGTCATCGCGTTTAAGGTAATAAGTTGCACCTCGAAAAATTATTTTCTGTACTGTCGTGCCAACCACTACCCTGCCCTGCACTCGATAATAAGCGGATTGTATTCGATTAACGTTGCTTTATCTCTACAGCGAACAATGGACAAAAAAACGCTCCCGGCCAAACTGACAAGGAGCGCTCTTAAGAAACCATGAACCCTTAAGGGCTAAATTATCAGAAGTTGTAATTCAAACGGAGCCCGACAGTTCTCCCCGTGGGCAGATCGTAAGTGTAATGGGAGTAGTTGGTTACTCCGTCGTCATTACTCATATAGAGACCGGAATCGAGCGAAGCATCCGAATAGAGCTCCAGATAACGGACAGCTTCAATCAGGTTACCACTGGTCGAGGTTTTATCATCAAATACGTTTTCGATATACAAAGTTCCTGACCAGGCATCCTTCGACAAACCAAAAGTAAGATTCAGACGCTCTGTAGCGGCGATCTTGCCGAGGTTAGCAACATCCGAGTATTGGCTACCAGTGTATTGGAAACGGGCACTGGCATTGAACTGCAGACCATCAGACAGTTCAGTGCGATAACTTGGAGTAACTGAGAGGGTAAAGCTGGGCTGGCTTGCCAGACTCTTGCCATCTAGGATGTAACAATTATCCCCTTCTGCCGTGGTACCCACCTCAAGACCGGCATAGTCACCCAAGTCACCGGAATTCCCAGTGTAAAGGTCAGCGCTGCAGTAGTCGGTATATTCAGCCTGCATCAAGCTGGTATTACCGTTGATGCTCCACTGGTCGTTAATAAGATAGTTGGCCTGTAATTCAATACCTTGGGTTACAGACGTACCAGAGTTAGTATAGACCCGAACACTGGTATCATCGGTTTCCGCCACGTAATAGGTATCTGTGGTACCGGAAACCAATGTACCGGCAAGATCATTGTCTGCATAAGTGTAGTCCCAGTCCAGATCAATTGGCTGTACCGCATCTTCCCAAATCATGTAGTAAAGGGCACCGGTATAGGACAAGCGGCCATCAAAGGCTGAGCCCTTGAATCCGAATTCGTAGTTGGTGAGTTTTTCTTCATCGTAACCGACATAATCGGATGAGTCGTAATTCACGCTGATAATATCGGTAGTTGTGTAATCTGTGTCGGTGGGATCAAGGTCCACTGGCACGCCGTTATCCAGCAGGTCAACCGCATCAGGATCCAACAAGTTTGCATTGATTCCTCCGGGATTGACGCCCACTGCATATTGCAGGTAATAGGTTGTATTGCCTTCCGGTGTAAAGTTAAGACCGATTCGAGGGGTAAAAGAGTTGGTGGTTTGATATTGCGAAATATTTTCGATCGGCAAGATACCACCCACTTTGTCGGAAGCATAACGCCCCTCAATAGAAGCTGTAATCTGATCGGTCAAATCGTAGGAAGTATTAAAAAATACCGCGGTATTTTCGGTTACTTCTGAAAGCACGGACGAAGGCTCGATATATACTCCAGTCAGAGCATAAATATCATCGACGATACCAGTTTGCACCGCATTGTAACCACCCTGTTGGTATATTTCGGTGACAAACTCATACTCGCAATAAGAAGCACCTAGTACAAAGCGCAACCTTTCTTCTGCCGGAGAGGCCCAACGCAGTTCCGCATAGCTTTCATCAATTGTGGTGGGATCAGATTGCGCGTACTGGGTAATTATATCGCCATAGCTATAGAAGCCCGTCAGGGCGTCATAGTTAATGTCATAGGGCGTTTCACTATTATAGGCAGCGCTCTGACGAATGTATTCTTCCTCGCTTTTCATCAGAGAAAGTTGCAAAGCGCCACCGTTATCCAGCAGGTAATCGAACTGAGTAGATATACGATCACGCACGTCTTGTGAACCGACATCCTCGAAAGGAATCGAGTAGGCATCGGCGATCAGACTGATAGCTTCTTCTACACTGTAGGTTCCATCCGTGGCGCCAGCATCAATGGCAGCTTGTACCTGGGCGGCAAGGGCATCCGGGTTCTGATCATAATATCGACTGATATCGTTTACTGCCTGCAGCCCGGACGACTTATCCAGATCAAATTCGCAGTCGAACTCACCATTCACACCAACCTCAGTGCCCATGTCACCTGTGTAACTAAAAGTATCCATAGAGTTGAAACAGGCCTCACTGGATTCCTGGGTAGCATAGAAAGAGGCACTTGGGCCATCGTCTGTTTCATCGTGAGCAAAAGTCAGCTTGGCTTTGAATTTATCGGTCGGCGTCCAGACAAAACGAGCAGAAATATTTTGGGCGCTACTGGTTTCGGCTTCTACTCCATCTGAATAGATATAAAGATCACTGTCGGGAGATACCGAGTCTTCAAAGGATCCACCCAACTGGAACCCCAGTGTATCGTTGATCGGACCACCAACACTCCCCGACAGAATACGAGTGCCGTCTTCACTCCAGTTCACACCCACCGAGCCATGTATTTCATCACCGGGGTCGGCAGTAACATAATTGATAGCTCCCCCAAAGGTCGAGCGGCCAAATGCGGCACTCTGGGGGCCACTGTAGACTTCAACCTGGGTTGCACCTCCAATATTGATTGAGCCCACAGAACCCAGAATGGGCATTCCATCTACAAAAGAAGAAACCTTGGTACGGTTAGTGGCAATTTCGCTCGAAGAAATACCGCGGATGCTTGGCAAAGCGGCTATTTGATCATCTATCGCGCCATTACCTTGATTGTAAAATAGGCCGGGGACAAGCTCGGCAAGGTCAGCTTGATCCAGTACGTTTTGTTCGGCCAATGTACCACTACCAAGAACAGTAATTGATACCGGAATATCCTGTAACGACTCTTCCCGTTTACGCCCGGTGACCACAATCTCTTCCAGGCTATAGGATTTATCCAATCCCTCTATAGTTTCATCCTCAACTTCCTGTGCAAAGGAAAGTGATGTGCACAGCATGGTGACCAACAGGGCACCGTAAACTTTCAACTTGATTATTGGACTCATTATTACTCCCCAATATGATTTCTATTTTTTCTACCGAAAACGTCTTTCAGTAAGGCGGGGGACGTTATATCAAGGAGCAAATGAGCAACTGATCGAGAGTTGCGTGAGTTTTGTTGTGTTTTTTTGCTAACGCGCAGGAAAAATGCATTAGTCGGCCGAATAATCAGAAAAAATGGAAATAGCCGTAGAAGTGATACAGATTGTGCAGCTGTACCAAGCCTGAAAATAATGTTGGTTGATTTGTATCAACGGACTTTTCGGCCGCCCCGTTAAATTATTGCCTCAAGGACAAGAGGAGAACTTCATGTTATCTGAAGATAAAAAGGCTTTGGCCAACCTTGGAAAAGTCGTGTTGGCCGGAGTCGGCACCATGCTACTGCTGATAATCCTTGCCATATTGATTACCTGAAGACGCTCACCACAACCAGCAAAAGGGTCAGGCATTTGGCACCATGAAACTATAGAATAGTCATACACTATTCGAGTTTATCTATGCCACTGGAAATTGATTTTTGTACCCTCCCGGGATTGCCACTCAAGCTATTTCGTTATCCAGTCAAAACCGGTGAAACATTACGCGCATGGGATGCGGCAGACGAATACCTTTTAAGCTATCTCGCCGAAGATTCCACGACACAAAAAGCGCAAAAGATACTGGTGGTAAACGACAGTTTCGGCGCGGTTACCCTTGGCCTGAAGAGACTGCCTCCATTTAAGGAGAGTACAATTACCTTACTCTCCGATTCCGCCATTAGCCATCGGGCAATAGAGGAAAACGCCGTCAAAAACAGCCTGGATATCGTCGACGTCAAACGACTGAACAGCTTCGATTTTAATTCTTCAGCCACTCAGGATAAGTACGACCTGGTATTGATTAAAATCCCAAAAAGCCTGGCACATCTGGAGGACAACCTTCGGCGCATAGCCCCAAACTTGCACAGCAACAGTCGTATTATTTCCGCCAGCATGGTCAAAAATGTGCATAACTCGACTTTGGCATTGTTTGAAAAGTATCTGGGGCCTACCCGAACTTCGCTGGCAAAAAAAAAGGCGCGATTGATTTTCTGCAATCCCGAGTGTCATCGGGCAATGGAAGAAAAAGCTGCCAAGAGCTTCTCTGTCAAAATTGAATCCAGTGAAACTACCGATGAGCTACAGCTGCATTCTTACCCCGGCGTATTTAGTCACGGCAGTCTCGATTACGGCACTGAATTTATGCTGCAATCCATGCAATTACCGAATTGTGCGCACATATCCAGTCTGGATATTCTTGACCTGGGTTGTGGAACCGGGGTTCTGGGCATAGTCGCTGCCAAGCGCTTGTTGCAGCAGAACGGACATATGCAAGTAAACCTCAGCCTGGTTGATGAATCTTTTGCAGCTATCGCATCGGCGCAAGAAAACATGAGAAACTTACTGCCTCCAAACCCCGCCAACCAGTGTCTGGCGACTCATTGTCTGGAAGGTATTGCCGAAAACTCCCAAGACCTGATTCTCAACAACCCACCCTTTCACGATGCCTCGGCAAGAACTTCCGCCATAGCTCTTGAAATGTTTCTCGAATCGAAAAGGGTGTTGAGGGATAGCGGTCAATTGCAAGTGGTTGCCAACCGCCACTTGGGCTACCACAAGCGCCTCAAAGAGATCTTTGAAAACTGTGTAATACTGGCGTCTAACCCCAAATTTATCGTGCTGCGCGCAGTTAAACAACCGGAATCCAGCCATGCCTAATCCTCCACAATTGATCTATTGTTATGACCCCATGTGCAGTTGGTGCTGGGGCTTTCGCCCAAGCTGGCTATCCCTGCAACAGAAACTGCAACCTCTAGTGGAAGCAGGCAGGCTCAGCATCCACCCAATACTGGGGGGCTTGGCCGCAGACTCGGATCAACCTATGCCCCGAGAGATGCGGGAAAAATTGCAATCGGTATGGCAACATATCGAGTCATTACTGGGCACAGAATTTAATTACAATTTCTGGACAGCCTGCCAACCCAGACGCTCCACCTACCCGGCCTGCCGCGCCTGCCTTGTCGCTAGGGATCAGGGCTTGGAAGCTGAGCTAAACGCCGAGATCCAGCGTGCCTATTATCTGCAGGCAAAAAATCCCTCGGATCTGGACTGCCTGCGCGATTGCGCGGAAAAAATCGGTATGTCCGGAAGCAATTTTCTACAGTCCATGGCCGAGACAAAAGAGACCGGGCGACTGGAAAGCGAAATCCGGCAAGCACGGAAAATGGGATTGAACTCCTTCCCTTCGCTGGCGGTAGTGACCGACAACCGCATTGCACATATCAATATCGACTATAAAGAACCGGATATGATGCTGGCCGAAATCAAACAGGCGCTCGATCAACTTCCGAGCTAGATATCAAAAGGTACTCAGGCCACTAGCTTCCATAAAACGGTACATAATGCGTCGCCAAATACTCTCGTCGGCATACTCTTCATAGGCCAGACTGAATTGGCGTTCACTTCCATTCGACCAGCGCATATCAAACCAATCGGCAGCCTCGGACATGATAGGGTGAGACACCGATGCCGATAGGCGCACACTGGTTTCCAGGTTGAGGTTATCCAGATTGCGCCTGGTAAAGTTGGCCGAGCCAAGAATCAGCCGCGCCTCACCATCAGCCTGTCGCACCAGCAGAAATTTGCTGTGACATTGTTCGCCATGCGTATCACACCAACGCACCGGCACTCCGGCCGAATGCAATTCGTGGGCAGTCTGCCGATTGGGAATACCATTTTTACGACGCCCAAAGGCATCCTTGTTCGGATCGAGTAATAGGCGAATCTGAACACCTCGACTGTGGGCATCCAGCATCGCTTTGAGTACATGGCGGTCGGAGAGGTAGAAGACCGCAATATCCAGTTGATCCCCGCTCTGACTGGAATCAATGCTCTCGATCAGGGCAACTTCAATGGCACGCTCGGTAAAGACCTGTATCTGTTCACTTTCTGTGAGCCCGGATAAAAATTGGAAAGGCGCTATTGC
>JBFHKI010000078.1:0-8174 GCA_041595415.1 Pseudomonadales bacterium
GATCACCGGTGTCATATAGATTTCCAGAGCCGGGCGCATGGAGATAAAGGCCACCGAAACACCGGCCAGGGTACCCAGCAAGGCAGCGCGGGGGGTTATCTTGCGGATAAGGGGGGCTATATAGCCGCCCAACATCAGAATAATGCTCTGGATAAAGACCCAGGCCATACCGGCTTCCCAGGCGGCAACAGCATCGCCGGTAGCGGCTTTTATCGGCAACATAATGACAAAAACCACAATAAACATATGGGCTACGCCGATCCCGGATGGCAGGGCACATACATCGCTGCGCCCCTCCGCCCTGGCCAGTTTCCAGGCCAGCCATGCGTAATAGCCTGTGCTGAGAAAAAGCATAAGGCCAGTGGCTGGCAGGATACGACCAAAGACCAGATCCTCCGGCATCTCAAGAACAAAACGTAGCAAGCCGGTCAACACCAGCATGTTGACCAGAATATTGGTACCGAATCCAAACAGGGCATTCCAGTCTCCCGCGACCCAAAAACTCGGTTTAAATTCGGTTTTCATAATGCAACCTCTGTCCTGTACTCAGCTTTTGGCAATCGGCAGGTTCCACTGGCAACTGACAATCAGGCCAGCGCAGCAACAATGTCTTTACTCTTGGCAACTGCACCAAAAATCCCGCCTTGAGCGGCAATCATTTCCAGTGCAACCCGGTGAAATTCGGGGAAATAGGAGGCACAGGCATCCGCAGCAACAATCACCTGATAGCCGCGATCATTGGCTTCGCGCGCGGTGGAATGCACACATACTTCCGTGGTTACCCCGCCGATAATCAGGGTTTTTATGCCAGCCGAACGTAAAAGCAAGTCCAGGTCGGTGGCAAAAAAGGCACCCTTGCCGGGTTTGTCGATCACAATCTCATCCGCTAATGCAGCGCACTCGGGGATAAGGTCGTGTCCGGGCTCGCCGCGAACCAGAATACGCCCCATGGGGCCCTGATCACCAATCTTGCGACCCTCAGCACAGCGCCGTTGTTTTTCCGGTGACAGATCCGCCAGGTTTGGGCGGTGCCCTTCCCTGGTATGCAGAACCGGCATGCCTTTGCTGCGAAACCCTTTCAGCAGGGTCTGGCAGGGTTCAATGGCACTGCGAAGCAAAGCAACCTCATTACCCAGGGATTCGCCAAAACCACCGGCTTCAACAAAGTCCCGCTGCATGTCGATCAGTAACAGAGCCGTCGAATCCCTGTCGAACCGGACCAGATTCGGGATAGCATCAATTTCATAATTTTGGGTCGAGCTCACAACCTTGCCCCTGTCTGGAATTCAAAAAATAGCTGACTAAATGGCACCGCGAAGGCCCGCCCATTCCTCGTCCAGCCACTGCTGGTTTAACTGTTGATGCAAAACCGGTTCACCCCTGAAGAACACCCAAGATCGAACAGGTTGTTCGGCGATGGCCTGACGGACGGACTCGGCTTCCACAAGTGAAAAATCCGCGCGGCATCCCGCCTCTATACCGTAGTTTTCTATACCCAGAGCCCATGCCGCCCGGCTACTGACCATGGACAAACAATCGGCAGCGAAATCGGGCCCCTGCAACTGCGAGGCCATCGCATTGATGCTGGCGGTATAAAGGGGGTCATAAGAGCCCCACGGCTGGAAAGGGTCTTGCACGTTGTCACAACCGACAGAGACATTTACTCCGGCGTCCAGTAATTCCCTTACCGGAGCAATACCCCGCGGGGCCGGTGTCTGTTGCGCACCCATTAACACCAGATTACAGGCTGGTAAAGCCACTACATGTATACCGGCACGAACCAATTTGTCGATAATGCGTGTTCGATCAGCGGTTTGCATAAAGCCCAGGGAGCAGCAGTGACTGGCGCGCACACGGTTGGAAAAACCCCGCTCGATTACCAAATCCGCCAAACGCTCAAGGGATTTACTGGCCGGATCCTCGGTTTCATCTATATGCAAGTCCAACGGGCAGTTAAATTGTTCGGCAATTTGTATCGCGTTAAGTACCGCCTGATCCGGATCATCGGTCAGTGCCGGACAACCACCCAGAGCATCGGCACCCAGAGCCAGCGCTTTGCGGGCAAGCGCCAATTCTTCCGAGCTAGACAAACCTGACAGAGTCGTGACTTTCAGATCGATCAGATTGACAAATTTATGTTTCAAGCTGATGGCCATCTCGATCATTTTCAGATCACTTTCGGTGCCCAGATCAATGTGGGTAACCATGGCTGAGGTACCATTGCGAACCGCTGTGGTCAGGGCGCGCTCCATACTGGCGGCAATCTGTGCCTGGCTGCGAAAAGACTTCAATTCCTGCATGGTGTCTATGGCACCACGCAGGGTGTCAGAGCTCGGGTAATCGTAATCTTCACTTCCCAAACTATAACTTTTGTCCAGATGACAATGGGGTTGAACCAGCCCGGGAATCATCAGCGCCCCGGCGGCATCCAGAGTCCACTTTGCCGAAACCGGCTTTCCCTCAACCAGATTGACAAAACGTCCCTGTAAGATGCCCAACGAATGCAGGCCATCTCTTCCGGGAATACGCAGATTTTCAATAAGTCGATCGAGCAACATTGCTAACTTCCTGTGCCACCGGCAATCTGAGTTGCAGGTTCCAGCTGCCGCAAGTGTCCGGGATTAAGCAAATGCTCCGGGTCCCACCGATTTTTTGCCGCAATAAAATTCTCACCGAACCAGCGGCTGTCCTCATCGAGGAAATGGGTATGGGGGTTTGCGATACGAATACCGTTGTCTTCACACCACTTGATAATTTCCCACAGCTGTTCACGGCCTCGATAATCGACAATGCTCAGGCCTCCTGTGCGAATGCCGTCGGCACCACGAATAAATTCAATATGACTGAGAATCTGGTTGCCAAATTTTTCTTTGCGAAGTGCGATCTGCTCATAGACTCGCTCAGGATCATAGGCATCCTGTAAATAAGTCAGATTGGAATCGGCCTTCATGGCCCACTGAGTGGTGTGATTCCAGGTAAAGTCGTAGATCTGGAACCCCTTGCCTTTACCCTCATGTGGAGGCAAATGCAGCGAACAGTCACCGCCGCGATCAGCAAACCAGGCGGCAATATCCTCCGGTTCCCGATCCGTCATTAAAAACAGCGCGGCCTTGCCTTCCGGACAGGCTCCTCTCTTCTGAAGAGGAGTGAAAAAGCTGGGGATGGGCCATTCAAAAACACTGACCAAACGTTTGAATATTTCCTCATCCTTGGCCACGGCTTCTCCGGCTTTCAGTGCCTGAGTGAAGTCATCAAAGGAATAAACATACTGATGCCATTGTGTTTTTGGCGCCAGAGCAAAGGTCACCTGAGTGACAAAAGCAGTCAATCCGCAATTGTGCAGCACATCGGCCAACTCCTCCGGGCCGGTCAGATCGATCACTCTGGGTTCTTTTTCCACTGTGATAATGCGCATATGGGGGATGTTGCCTGCATCGCGCAACATGCCCCATTGAATCGAACCTATGCCGCCACTGCCTCCGGTAACAAAACCACCAGCGCTGGAAGTAGCTATGGTGCTCGGGAACATCCGCAACTCGGCGCCGACAGTGCCGGCCTCTCGTTCAACGGCCAGAAGGCTGGTTCCCGCCTCCACTTTCACCTGTTCCGGACTCAATTCAAGAATAGTATTCATGCGCCTGGTATTCACCAGCACACCGCCATGCAGTGGTACACCCTGACCGTAGTTCCCGGTGCCACCACCACGGGGCGTGATGGGCACAGACTCTGCAACACAACAGGCTATCAACTCGATCAGCTCAGCCTCGGTTTCGGGCCGCACAATCACTTCGGCCTGTTTATCCTCCAGAATGGGAATAAGCACCGGGGAGAAATGGAAACAATCTTTTGAACCGGATTTCAGATTTTTCTCATCAATCAACACCTGGTCTTCACCAACTATTTGTTGAAGCTTGTGAATAAAACTCGTTTTCAATTTTCTTGCCTCTGAATATCTAAAGACTGGGTAGCAATGTTCATGCCCACCACCACTTCTCTTTAACAAGGCGGCACTTCTGGCCGAGACCAAGAAATTTCGCGCACCTAGTTGGGGCATTTGAAAAAAATCTTTACCAAATGGTCAGTTTTAGGTCAAAAAGCGATTGGGATCGCTGCTGAAGCAATGCCTTAGATCCCTTATGCAATGGGAAAAATCAGAAAAACAACCAAGCAAAGGCTATAGCTGACCAAACAGACAGCTTTTTATAGATTGATGGCATTAATCTTGCTCCATTGAGTTAAATCCCGACCAACGGAAACCTCATTGACTATTAAACCCCTGAGCCACTTCCGCCTTATGCAGGCCTGGCTAACCACCCTGATGGGGCTCTTTGCCCTGCTGGTGGCTTTTAACAACCTGACTGATTACCAATCGAATTTCATGTTTGTGCAACATGTGTTGAGCATGGATACCACCTTCGAAGGCAATCGCCTGATGTGGCGTGCCATCGATCTTTCCGCCCTGCACCACTTGTCTTATTGGGGAATTATCGCCATGGAGTTGGCCACTGGACTGCTATGCCTCACCGGCGCCCTGAAGATGTTCAGAGCAAAAACAGATAGGGCTGCTTTCCTGTTGGGAAAAACCATTGCCGCATGGGGGCTGGTACTAGGCCTAACCCTCTGGTTCGGCGGTTTTATGATAGTGGGGGCCGAATGGTTTCTTATGTGGCAATCCCCCAGCTGGAATGGTCAAGCCGCCGCAACCCGATTTATTACCGCTTTATTTTTCACCCTGATATTTCTCTACATACCCGAGACAAAAGATGAGTAACAAACCCAATGCAAGTGCACGCCTTAAAGAACTGGAACTGGAAAGCCAATTAGGCGGCGAAGGTACAGAAACTACCGACCGAAAAATCCCGGTTATCGACCTGAGAGATTTTGAAAAAAGACGTGAAGAGATAACCGATCAACTTTGGAACGCCGCCAGTGAAGTTGGATTTTTCCAGTTAAAGAACCATGGAATCGCTGTTGAGGACATCGATTCCGCATTCAAGATGTCAGAGAGGTTTTTCAACCTACCAGTAGAGGTCAAGCAAAAATACCCCTTGCATGAAACCTCAAATACCGGTTGGGAAAGCAAAGCCCAGGTACGGCCTTCTACCAAGGCTGCGGATCAAAAAGAATCCTACCAGATTACCCTGTCGCGCATGGACAACCTGTGGCCTACCGACGAGGAGCTGGCCAACTTTAAAAGCCTGATGCTCGATTTTGAACACAAAAGCTGGCAGTTGGGAATGAAGGTGTTGTCCTGTTTTGCCGACCGGCTGGGTTTTGAACGGGATTTCTTCACCAAGGCTCACGACCCCGCGTCGCCTGAATACAACAGTACCTTGCGCCTGTTGCACTACTTTGGCCTGGACAACGCCGCCGGTGTCGATCGCGACAAATGGCGCGCCGGTGCCCATACCGACTTCGACTGTCTGACCCTGCTCTATCAGCGCGAAGGTCAGGCCGGATTACAGGTATGCCCCGGCAAGGAGGCACTGTCCGGTGCCTGGACAGCGGTAGAACCCAAGCCGGAACTTATCACCTGCAATATCGGTGACATGATGATGCGCTGGAGCGACGACCAGCTTAAATCCACCTTGCACCGGGTGCGCATGCCCAAACCGGAGGAAGGCCGCGGGCCGCGTTATTCACTGGCCTTTTTCTGTCAGGCGAACAGTTCGGCCCTGATTCAGGGACCAGAGGGCAAATACGAACCCATTACCGCTGCGGACTATTTGCAACAGCGGTTGGCCGCCAACTTCGTCGAAACCTATTAGGTCGTGGTAGCTCTGTGCCAAACAACCCGGTATTCCCACAGAACAAGCTGGAAATTCTGTCCGGCCTTCGCAATTTGTTTTTTTCCGACCGCGCCCGACCTGCGGAAAACACCCCTGCAAAAGATCCAAAACCCATGACATCCGACCAGAAACCCAGCCCACCCGGAGTCGACCCGACTCACGAGCAAATGATTCGCCACCTTCGTCACGCCAACGAAGTCGCCAAATCCACCATGGCGGAGGGGCATCACCCCTTTGGCGCAGTTCTGGTCGGAGCGGACAATGAAACTGTGTTGCTGGAGCAAGGCAATATCAATACGGTCAATCACGCCGAAGCGACCCTTGCCCGACGCGCCGCCGAAATCTACAGCCCGGAAGAACTCTGGGGGATGACCCTCTACACCACGGCCGAATCCTGTGCCATGTGCGCCGCAACCCAGTACTGGGCCAATATAGGACGCATGGTGTACGGCATGTCCGAGCGGCAGCTGCTGGATCTGACCGGAGCCAATGAAGAGAACCCGACCCTTGACATCCCCAGCCGCTACATCTTCGAACACAGCCAGAAAAACATAAGGGTATGGGGACCCGTCCCCGAGGTGATCGAAGAAATTGTTGCCCTGCATCTGGATTTCTGGAAGTGATCAAAAACCCCGAGCTGATTTTCGGTCTTGAGGACAACCCTCCTCCGGCTACAGCCGCTTTTGCCGGTTTGCAGCATCTGCTAGCCATCTTTGGCGGTATCCTCACCGCCCCGCTGATTATTGCCAGCGGCATGGGATTATCGGCTGAAGACACCAATTATCTGGTCACTTCAGCCCTGCTGATTTCAGGCGTAGCAACCTTCATTCAAGTAAAACGTTTTGGTCCTATAGGTTCGGGACTGCTTTCCATTCAGGGCACAAGTTTCACCTTTATCGGTCCAATTCTGTTTGCCTGGTTCCACTTGCCTGAATATCTGGACGACACCGAAAAACTGGGGATATTGTTTGGCACCTGCGCAATAGCCTCGGTGGTGATGATCGCTCTTGGCTACCATATCCGTCGCATCTGCAAGGTGATAACCCCTACGGTTGCTGGCGCTACCGTCATGCTGCTTGGAACCGCCCTGGTTTGGTCCACCTTGAAAAATATCAGTTTCGAATTTAGCAACAATGGCACTGTCGTCTTGCTCCAGGTCGCTCTTGTTCTGGGTGTAACTCTGTTTATGGCCAGCCGCAAAAACCCCTGGATGCGCCTCAGCAGTATTGTTGCGGGTCTGGCAAGTGGTTACTTGGTGTCCATCGCTCTGGGACTGGTTGATTTCTCACTACTGAAACAACTCGATCCGGTTTTTATCCCCCAACCCGGCAAATTCTCCTTCGGTTTTGATTGGGGCGTATTTCTTGTGCTTATGCCGGTTTTTATTGTTTCGGCAACCGAATCTATTGGCGACCTGACCGCTACCAGCGCCCTGAGCAAGCTGCCGACCAGCGGCGAAGAATACCGCCTCCGGCTGCGCGGCGGGGTGATGGGTGATGCCCTTAATTCCTTTATCGCCTCCCTGTTTGCCACCTTCCCCAACACTACCTTTAGCCAGAACAACGGCGTGATCCAACTGACGGGCATCGCCAGCCGGCGAGTGGGGTTTTACGTTGCGGGATTTCTGGTGATATTGGGCTGCTTCCCCGTGGTAGGTGGTCTGTTTCAGATTATGCCGGGTGGTGTTCTCTACGGAGCAACCCTGTTGATGTTCACCCTGGTAGGGCTTGCCGGAGTGCGTATTATTCTTACCAGCACACCGACAAACCGCAGTTGGACAATCGCTGTCAGTGCTCTGCTTGGTGGATGGATTATCAGCCAAAGCGCAGCTTATTGGCATTCTCTGCCGGACGCTCTGTCCATGATGATTCAGTTTCCGGTATCAACTGGCGCCTTGATTGCCATTATTCTTGAAGGATGTCTGCCCAAATCCGCCAGCCAAACGCGGGCAATCAAAACCTGAAGCCAGCATCTCAGGAAACAGCATCCACCAAAATCATATTGCACTGACTTGAATTGTCCCGCCGCATCTGGTGGATATGAGCTATCTCGGGGTCATCCAACCAGGCCTGCGCTGTTTCAGCATCCGGGTACTCCATCACCACAATACGTTCTGCATGCCAGGCGCCGTCCAGAGTTCTCGGATTGCCTCCACGTGCCAGATAGCGTCCACCACAGGCGTGAACATGGGGCGTTATTAACCGGATGTACTCCTGATAGGGAGCAAGCTCACTGATTTTTATGTCAACGATAACCAATACGGACATGCTATAAATCCCTGTAGTTATTAGCTGGCGTCAGTTTTGCGGCTCGGCATGACTGAGCTCGGTAAACAACTCGACGTGCTGTGGAAACAAGCCCTCCAGCATTGCCCGGTGCCCCAGC
>JBFHKI010000079.1:0-8131 GCA_041595415.1 Pseudomonadales bacterium
CAGGGAGATCGCCAACGGCTTTTCAGAGCTTAACGATTCAGAAGATCAGGCCGAGCGATTCAGCAGTCAGGTTGCAGAAAAAGAGGCGGGTGACAACGAAGCCATGCACTTTGATGCCGACTATATACGTGCACTGGAATATGGTTTGCCGCCCACTGCCGGCGAGGGCATAGGCATCGACCGTCTGGTTATGTTGCTGACCGATCAGCCCTCCATACGGGATGTCATCCTTTTTCCGGCTATGCGCCCTGAGTAGCCCCAGGGATGAGCGAAATAAATCTGGAAGCATCTTGGCTGCAGCGCCTCGAAGACCAGTTCGCCCTGCCATATATGCAACAGCTCAAGGCTTTTCTGCGTGCTGAAAAGTCGGCAGGAAAGCTTATCTATCCGCCCAGCTCCCAGTGGTTCAACGCTCTGGATTCAACACCTTTTGACAAGGTCAGAGTGGTAATACTCGGACAGGATCCTTATCACGGCCCTAACCAGGCCCACGGACTGTGTTTTTCTGTGGCCAAAGGCGTGGACATTCCGCCATCCCTGCGCAATATTTACAAAGAGCTTGAGTCAGACTTGGGTATCATGCCAGCCGGGCATGGAAACCTTCAATCCTGGGCAGATCAAGGTGTATTGCTTCTGAACGCCACTCTCAGTGTTCAGGCTGGAGCAGCTGGCTCTCATCAGAATAGGGGCTGGGAACAGTTCACCGATCGTATAGTTGAATTGTTGAACAGAGACAGAAAAAACCTGGTGTTTATACTCTGGGGAAGTTACGCACAAAAAAAGGGGGCTGCTATTGATAGCAGTCGTCACTTGGTCATCAAATCACCCCATCCTTCTCCTTTGTCCGCTCACCGGGGTTTTTTTGGTAGCCGCCCCTTTTCACAAACCAATGCCTATTTGAAAAAAAACGGACTTAGTCCCATTGATTGGCAGATACCAAACTAGCTGATACCTGGGTTTCTATATTTCCAGCGGGCCCGCCCCGGCAATTTTCCGCACCCAGTTAAGGCTTTTAAGTAAGGGTTTCTTGCTTACCAGATAGCGCTGAAACCTGAATTTCCCCGGGTAATCCATCATTACAGAGGCCACTAAAATACAGATCAGGCCCTGCCCGGGAGTAAAGAGGAGTACAAAGCCCAAAAGAACCAACAGTAGCCCGAAGACATTCTTCAAAATTTTGTACAGGATATATAGCAAAAGATTCTTTGGTGCGTAGGGTTTGCGGTGCTCGTCACTAAAATAATCAGCTGGTATTTTTGCAATAACCAGTGGTATTAAAAAAAAACTTGCAAGCAAAGAGATCACTGAGCCGATCAGGATAAAATTCAGCAGTTGGGCATTTCCCAGTATGTATTCGGTAAGCCATTGCCAAATTTCAGTCATCAATCCTCCCAGGGCAGAGCTAGGCATCGATAATGCACCATACTGCCATCAAGCATAAGCTCACTAGCCTTAGGCAGCCCCAAACTTGCCGATGTCAGTAACTCCGAGCTGTCTTCTCCGCGATTTGCGGCAGTCACAACAGTTGCTACCACAGTGCCATCGCCAGCAATTAGTTCACTGCCCGGAAGAGGAGCTGAAGTATCCAATTGCATGCGCAGCAGGCGTTTTTTCGATTTGCCGCGATAATGGGTGCGCGCAACAATCTCCTGCCCTGTATAACAGCCCTTGGTAAAACTGATGGCATCCGCCAAATCCAGGCTCAGAGCATGTGGTAAAAACACCTCCAGTGTGCTCGCATGTATATCCGGCCAGCCCTCACGGATTTTGGCTAATTGCCATTTATTTTCGGGGGCCGAAGGATTGTCTTCCAGAGCAGTTAAGGCCTTCGCCCATGAATCTTCTGTTAGCCAATATTCGACAACCTTCTGAGGGTGATGCAGTTCCGCTAACACCTGAGGTACGGAAGAGGGAATATCCTCACCAAAAAAGACCAGAATGCCGATATCTTCTCTCAGGCTTATATCGACTTTATAAAATACACCGTACTTTTTCAGGGTGGAAACGAAAGCTTCGGCGTTATCAGCGGGCAATCGGCAAAAAAAGCTATCCTCGCCCCGATACAAGATAAAGGTGGAAATGACCCGTCCCTTGTTGGTACAAAGAGCTGCCCGACAAAAGTCCCCAGAGGCAAGTCGCTCAACATCGGCTGTTATCTGCCCCTGCAACAGCTTCTTACCATCTTCGCCCTTCAGCTCAACGATGGCTTCTTCAATCACTGCAACATAGCTGCCTTCGCTGGAGACCGTGAGATTCTGTTGTGCTATAAAATCAGACCATTCAGACATTAATACCTTTCCTACTGAGTGCTAAACAGAGATTGAGGGTACAATCTCCGCGAATTTTCCAAACCACATTCTAATGGATATTAAACGACTTAAGTGGGCAACCCGAAGAGGTATGCTCGAACTGGACTTGATTCTGCTGCCCTTTCTGGAAAATCGCTACAGCGAGTTGGAAGAATCGGATCAGGCAAGATTCCGCAAGCTTTTGGCCTGCCAAGATCCCGAACTGTTTAGCTGGTTTATGGGTAAATCGGTTCCGGAAGATGCGGAGATGCAAAAGATTGTCGAAATGGTCAACCTTTTCTCCCAAGCATCACCTGGCTAGTAACCACTGTGGAAAAAGCATATGGACCATGCTATCCGAATCAGAACCTCCAAGCTGGAATTGGCCGCCCAACTTTCGAGTGGATTGCTGGCCTGTTACTGGCTATACCTGTTTCACGGACCTTGGTGGGCTAAGGTTACAGCTCTTGGCCTCCTGCTCTGGGTATTAATCAGAAGTTACAGCAACTGGAGAAACCATAGCCTGAAAGGCCGTTTTTTCCTCACTCAGGAGGGTCTGGTTCAGGCCGACACTACCGCCTCGCCAAAGCCGGCCATATACCAGCTAAGATTGCGGCAACGACTTCCCTGGTGTCTGCAACTGGAGGTCGAGGCAAACAACAAGAACTTTCAAACACTGATCTGGCGAGATGCACTAAATCGAGCGGATTGGTGCCGGTTAAGGCGGTATCTGACCCTTGTTTTACATCATTAAAGCCAGCTCAGGAAAGACTGACAATCATGTCCTGAGCGGCAAAGTTTATGGGTACCATAATCGTATCCTGGGCAATGGGTGACAAATTTGGATAGTCCAGAGAATAATGTAATCCACGGCTTTCCTTGCGCTGCATGGCAGAGATAATAATACGCTCTGCAACCACTACCAGATTTCGCAGTTCGATCAGATCATTGCTGATGCGGTAGTTGGAGTAGTACTCCTGAATCTCGCTGCTCAGCAGTTGAATGCGGTGCAAGGCTCTCTGCAATCGTTTATCGGTTCGGACAATACCCACGTAATCCCACATAAAGCGCCGCAGCTCGTCCCAGTTATGAGATATCACAACATCCTCATCCGAATGGGTAACCTGACTGGCATCCCAGGGCTTTACGTAATCGGGCTTGGCTATTCGCTCGATATGTCCGTCAATATGATTGGCAGCAAAGCGTGCGTAGACAATGCATTCCAATAGGGAATTACTGGCCATCCGATTGGCACCATGCATACCGGTAAAAGATACCTCACCTATGGCGTAGAGGTTCTTCAAATCTGTCTGGCCGTGTTCATCCACTACTACACCTCCGCAGGTATAGTGAGCTGCGGGAACTACTGGTATAGCCTCCTTGGTAATATCGATCCCCAATTCTTTGCAGGCTTCATAGATATAGGGGAAATGCTCAAGAATGAACTCCGGTGAGCGGTGGCTGATATCCAAAAAGACATTGTCGCAACCCAGGCGCTTCATCTCGTGGTCAATCGCACGGGCTACTACGTCTCGTGGAGCGAGTTCGGCACGTTCGTCAAAACGCTCCATAAAGGATTCTCCGTTAGGCAGCTTGAGAACGGCTCCTTCACCGCGCAAGGCCTCGGTAAGCAGGAAGGAACGTGCTTGAGGGTGGTAGAGACAAGTGGGGTGGAATTGATTGAACTCCATATTCGCTACCCGGCAACCCGCTCGCCAGGCCATGGCTATACCGTCCCCGGAAGCCCCTTCAGGAGAAGTTGAATAAAGGTAAGCTTTGGAGGCACCACCGGTGGCCAGAATAACCACTTTAGCCTGATGTAATTCAACATCATTTGTTATGAGATCCAGAGCGTAAGCTCCATTGCAGCGCACCTTGGTAGTGTTGCTATCGGCCTGTTTGGTGAGATCGATAGCGATGCGGTTTTCAAAAACATCGATATTTTTATGTTCCAGCACTCTGTCCGAGAGAGAGGAGCTTACCGCTTTACCAGTACGATCCTGATTGTGAATTACCCGGCGGTGGCTGTGGCCACCTTCACGAGTCAAATGCAGAAAATCCTTATCGGCTTCTATTTTGGTGAACTCAACCCCCATTTCCTGGAGCCACTGAATAGATTCGCGTCCGTGGGAGACGATTTTTCTGACAGTATCGGCATGACACAAGCCGGCACCAGCTATCAGAGTATCTTCCAGATGCGATTCGACAGAATCCTTGTCATCGAGTACTGCCGCAATTCCACCTTGAGCCCACCAGGTGGAACCGGACTTGATAGTTGTTTTGCTGAGTACCGCAACTTTCAGGTTGTCTGCAAGTGTCAGAGCCGCAGCCAGTCCTGCGGCTCCACTGCCTATAATCAAAACGTCGTGATAATGGTTTTGGGTCATTATTTGATCTCAAATAAATGTAAGTTATTCACCGGTAATGCCAAGCATATCCGTGTGAGAGGCCGGCAAAGCCTGTAGTATAAGGGTTATTAGAACCTGACTGTTTTGCCAAAGAATAGAACTTCTTGAAAATAATGCGGTCTCTAACAGGAATTCTGCAGGATAAACTATAAATGAGCTCAAACGGATCGCAAGAATCCGACAACCAACTTGTGCTGAGAGTACAGAAGGGCGATAAACGCGCCTTTGATCTACTGGTGCTGAAGTATCAATACAAGGTCCAGGCTTTGGTGGGCCGCTTTGTTCGTGACCCCCATGAGGCTCAGGATGTATCCCAAGAGGCTTTTATCAAGGCCTACAAGGCGCTGGCTAATTTTCGGGGCGATAGCCAATTTTATACATGGCTCTATCGTATCGCTGTAAACACAGCCAAAAATCATCTGGTTTCACGCAGTCGACGACCTCCCGCAAGCGATATTGATATTAACGATTCCGAATTTCATTCCGGCAGTGAAGCTTTGCAGGAAAATGACACACCCGATGGCGAGTTCTTTCGCGACGAATTGGAGAAGGTCGTGTTCAACACTATGGATTCGCTGCCGGAAGATCTGAAATCGGCTATTTCACTGCGTGAGCTCGAGGGATTGAGCTACGAAGAAATAGCCGAAGTAATGGATTGCCCGGTTGGCACAGTCAGGTCTCGAATATTTCGGGCCCGTGAAGCTATAAATGAAAAAATCCGACCACTCATGGATGCGGAATAAAGTGATAGCCATTCGTGAAAAAAATAACTACGATCCAGTGAAACCTTTTGTAAAGTTTCCTGTCTCAGAATCAACAAGCTTGATTTCAACCAGAGAACGGTACTAGATGAGTCAAAAACAGCAGCCTAATCTACATGAAAGCCTTTCCGCCCTCTGTGATGGGGAAACCAGCGAATGGGAAGTCAAGCGACTCCTTGCCGAGATGGAAAGGGACAACAGCCTCAGGCAAGAGTGGCAGTTACATCAATTAACCAGTGCCAGTCTCAGCAAGTCGGATATGCAGGGTATCGATCTGTCCGCCCGTATCAGTGAAGCGCTGGAGAATGAATCCCGCCCCTTTGGATACCGGAGCTATCTCAAGCCCTTCAGTCAGGTCGCAGTCGCAGCCTCCGTCGCCGTATTTGCCCTGCTTGGCATTCAACAATTGCCTCTCTACACTAATGATATGGAAACACCGCAGAACAACTCGGCGGTTTTTGCCGAACAGGGAAGCAGCGACTTCCAGCCCGTAGTAATTCCGGAAGGTTTTGAATTACCTCCTTTACAAACCCAAACTGTCAGCTCAACCATTGCCGTTCAAGTTAACCATGTATCTGAGACCGTAGATGTGCCAAGCTTTGACAAAGCCGAGCTCGACAAGCACATTCAGGATGCCATCTCCGCACATGTTGAAAACACCTCCGAGAACCTTAACTCAGTACTTCCTCTGGCTCGCCAGATCAACGTCCCTGAGCAATAATCTCGGCTCAGGTTATCCTGTAGGTTCAGGAGCAAGAACCTTTGGTCTGGCTCTCCTTGTCTGCCTTTTTTCTACTACTGCTCAATCGCAGGAAAGCCTGGCTTCGCCCTTGGAACCCAAGGAGTTATTTGTCCGGATGGTTCAGGCAAACTCTCTACAGGCTTTCACCGGTTCCCTTGCATTTGAGCGTGGAGGACAACTCGCTACTTATCAGGTTGACAATCAGGTAGCAGGTCCGGGAAATCAAAGCCTTAAATCGCTTAACCGCAATCAACCTGTTCAGTCCCATTCCTTTCTCTGTGTGCGAACTCCCTGGGCAGCAGAGGAAAACCTGCAACGCCTTTCCAGCCTTTATAATTTTTATCGACCTGGCGACTCGATAGTGGCGGGGAGAGCAGCCATAGAGCTACTTATGTTGCCTGTTGACAGCAACCGGTATGGCTATGGTTTTTCTGTTGATGCCGATACCTATCTGCCCTTGCGAACGGTAGTGTTGACGCCCCAGAGAACACCTGTAGAGCGCTATGAATATATCAATATAGATATTATGGACCTGCCAGCTATGGAAAGTAGTTGCCCCGAGCAGGAGAGCCCAGATACAGATGCGTCCTGGGTGGCCAATATTTTACCAACCGGCTTTCAACCTAGCCTGGTCCGATACCACCCTGAAAATGATGAAAATCTCATAGTGGTTACTGACGGCCTGGCAACGATAAGTATAAGTATTAAACCCGTTGTTTCTGCCAAATTTCCACCTGTGACAACGCGGTTGGGTGCTACCAATGTGTTGCTAAGTTACTTAAGCTTCCAACAACAGATTTATTTGGCAACCCTGGTCGGTGAAGTTCCACTTCAAAGTTTGGAGCTTATCGCCACAGGGTTGGGACCAAACAACGCCGAGGTTATTCGATAACTAAAATGATTACTGAATCAGCAACCATTGTTGAAATAGAAAACGAACGGGTACGGGTGGAAGTTCGAAGCAGCAGCGGTTGTAGCAGTTGTTCTGCCAAGGCCGGTTGCGGCAATGGCATTCTGGATCGGTGGTTAAATCCTACCCGTATTTTATGGGTTGCTACAAACCCGGAATTCAGTGCCTCAAGTACGCTTGGTGACCAAATTCTGATAGGGGTAGAAGAGGGCGCCTTTGTCAAAAATGCCTTATTGCTCTATATGCTACCGCTTTTGGCTTTTTTGCTTGGCGCAGGGTTGGGGCACCAGTTTCAAGGGGATTTTGCCTCGGTGCTGTGCGGGATTCTTGGCTTAATCCTCGGCTCCAGTCTGGTACGATATCTAATTCGGCACTCGGCCTACGCTTCGGATTTTACCCCGCAAATAATCTCCTGAAAGGCCGTTCGCGGCCTGAAGGAAATGGCCAACCCTTTCTGTGCCCGATCATTTTTTATCTTTACAGTTTTAAACAAGAACTGCCGAATAAAACCTGAATAAAGGTTGAATTTTCACCGGCAATCTCTATCTAAGCTCACAACCAAGTTGCACTATTTCGGAGATAACAATGCGTCAATTGAAGATTTTTCTCTGCCTTGTTTTATTTAGCTCGGGCTTGGCGGCAGTAGAGCTGCCAGACTTTACCGACCTTATAAATGAAACTTCCCCCGCGGTAGTAAAAATCAACGTGGAAAGTCTCAGCTCTACAGCCAGTCTTTCCAGCCCTTACAGCCAGATTCCGGAACCCTACAGAGAGTTTTTTGGGTTTAGTACACCGCAACCACGGCGTCAATCTTCGGTAGGTTCCGGATTTATTATTTCGGATGACGGTTACCTACTCACCAATTATCACGTTGTACAAAACGCAGATGAAATTCTGGTTCGACTGATCGACCGACAGGAGTTTTATGCCGAAGTTGTAGGCACAGATGAACAGTCGGATCTGGCGTTATTGAAAATTGATGGTCAAAACCTCCCTACAGTTAAGTTTGCAGAACCGGAAGA
>JBFHKI010000080.1:0-8073 GCA_041595415.1 Pseudomonadales bacterium
CACTGCATCTGCCCCCTGGGGAATCTCGGCTCCAGTGAATATACGGGCGGCACTGGCCGGTTCCAAAGGCAAAGGGCTGTCGCCAGCGGCAATACGTTGGCTCAGCTTCAGGTGAGTTTCACCCGATTGATTGCAAGCACCGGAATAAACTGCAAAACCGTCCATGGCCGAGTTGTCTTCCGGCGGCACATCTAGCCCAGCGTAAATGTCTTCGGCCAGATATCGGCCAAGGCTCTCCAGAATGGGTACAGGCTCCATACCCACAACCCTTTTGGCCTGTTTGAGGATTTCGGTTTTTGCCTGATCAACCGTCAGCATATGGCGCTAGATGTGAGGTACAAAATTGCAGGGGCGGTGCCGGCTATCCAGCTGACCTTTGAGGATGGATTCCCAGGCGGTGCCACAGGCTCCGGTAGAACCGGGCAAACAGAAAATCAGCGTGCGGTTTGCCATGCCGGCAACGCAGCGCGATTGCAGGGTTGAGCTGCCAATCTCCTGGTAGGAAACCTGACGGAAAATTTCGCCAAAACCGTCAATTTTTTTATCGAACAGGGGTTCCATTGCTTCCGGCGTAACATCTCGTTCGGCGAAACCGGTGCCACCGGTAATGAGCACCACTTGTGTTTCCTCATCGGCAATCCAGGCCGAGACAATGGCTCGGATCGAGTATTTGTCGTCCACAATAATATCCCGGTCAATCAGGTGATGGCCCGCTTCAACCAGCTGGTCGGCCAGGTATTGCCCGGAGGTATCGTTTTCCAGTGTGCGGGTGTCAGATACGGTCAAAATGGCGATTTTTAACGGAATAAATTTTTTCTCTGCGTGGCTCAACCTTGTGCTCCTCATGGATGGGATGTGAATAGTCTCTGAACTGGCATTCCGAAACAAGGGGCTAATCAGGGAATCGCCCCTTGAGGCACTGGCGTTGCCTATCTATCATGTCGGGCTAGCCGTAAATGATCCAAGCAATGCAAGACTATCAAAAAATCGAACCTCTATTTATAGGTGGTTGTCCTCGAAGCGGAACTACCATGCTCGGGGTTCAAATCGCCGC
This sequence comes from Pseudomonadales bacterium, assembly GCA_041595415.1. Lineage (GTDB taxonomy): Bacteria > Pseudomonadota > Gammaproteobacteria > Pseudomonadales > GM7GCV1 > JABJGI01. The sequence goes on from JBFHKI010000080.1 coordinate 1,055, forward strand.
ACATCCGCGCTGTGTTACCACTCCGGAATCCCACTTTGTCTATCAGCTGATTCAGCTTGAGTTAAAGAAGGGCGCAGTGCTCTGGAGTGAATTTATCGCCGTGGTTGAGCGCCATACCTTTTTTGCCACTTGGGAGATCAACCCGGACTGGCAAAGTTATGCAGACGCCTACGACACGGTAGATATAGCTGACGGAATTCGTTGGTTGGTGTGGCAATACCGGCAAAGTAAATACGCCGACAAAAGCGATATTTTGATGTGGGTAGATCACACCCCGGAAAACGTATTGCATAGCCACGAGTTACTAAAGCTGTTTCCCAAGGCGCGCTTTATTCATCTGAAACGCGATGGCCGGGCCTGTTTTGCTTCGGTTAAAAATCTTAACTGGGGGCCGAACTCGCCAACGATGGCCGCAAACTGGTGGCTTAAATATGTGGGAATGGGGGATGCCACGGCACGCCTCTATCCTGAGCGTACCATTGAACTCTATTACGAAAACTTTGTGCGCGATTATCCCCAGGTGTTGGAAACACTGCTGGAGCAGGTTGGTCTGTCACTGAACCCGGAGGACCCTCTATCCAAGGAGCACGCCCTGCCGGAGGATCTTCTGGATTACCAGCATGCCTTGGTGACCAAGAAACCTGACCCCAGTCGCCTGGATTCATGGCGTGATGATTTGAAACGGGTGGAAATTGTGCGATTTGAGGCGACCGCCAACAATCTGCTAAAACTCAACGGCTACCAACCTGTTGCACCCTACGAGCCGGAAATTCCGCTTGCCTCGGTGAATTGTTACCTCTGGGAATTTTTTATTCTGCCTTTTCGGTTGCTGAGCTTCGGATTTGTATGGCGAAAATATATCGCCCGAACCTACTTGCGACTTTTGCGGCGTGACTCGGTCAAGAGCAAACCGGACAATCTGGTTTAAGGCTTAAGGCAAAGTTGGTCCAGTTGGCCCTTTGGCCATCAAAGCGACTTAAACTGCTCTCTCGATCGGCTCGGATGCCAGAGGCTATCTGAATGGCGCGAATTGCCTGCATGCTACCCATAACGCCAAGAGTGGGTCCTATTACGCCGGCGGTGGAACAGTTGAATAGCGGTTCTTCACTTTCCAGACCGTAGGCGCAGGCCAGGCAGGCCGAACCTTCCACATCGGTGCGCAGCTCCAGAAGTTGACCTTCCCAGCCCATGGCAGCGGCGGAAATCAGAGGTTTGGAATAGGCGACAGTAGTGCGGTTTATCTCCTGCCTGGTTTGCATATTGTCGGTACAGTCCAGTACAACCTGTGCCTGTTCGACAATGCCGACCAAGCCCTGACGGTCAATCTGTTCGACCAGAAACTCAATCTGTACATGGGGATTGATCTTTTTCAGACGTTTTGCAGCAACCTGGGCTTTGGGGCTGCCGACATCTTTTTCACGAAACAGGATTTGTCGCTGCAGGTTGGACAGCTCGATATTGTCATTATCAATCAGGATCAGACGGCCAATACCGGCTGCCGCCAGATAAAGCGAGGCCGGACATCCCAGACCGCCCATTCCAACCACTACGACCGTAGATGCCTTGATATTTTCCTGGGCTTTCTCGCCCACACCTTCCACCATCATTTGCCTGCTGTAGCGCAGGAACTCCTGATGATTGAGACTCATTTTCCCCACCGTTGAGAAGCGGCGATGTCCGAATCTTTCATATCCAGCCATTCGGCTTTGTGTCCATCCGATTCGCGTTTCCAGAAGGTCGCTTTGGTTTTTAGATAATCCATTATGAACTCCGCTGCGGCAAAAGCTTCCTTGCGGTGAGCAGAAGCTACACCAACAAAGACAATTTGGTCTGTAGGGCACAGGGTGCCGACACGGTGTATAACCCGCACGCGATCAATATCCCAGCTCTTTTTGGCCTGATCAATGATCTGCTGAATGAGTTTCTCCGTCATGCCGGGATAGTGCTGTAGCTCCAGGCTTGCAACACTGGTGCTTTCGTTTAAATCCCGAACACGACCTACAAAGCTGACCAGAGCTCCTGCGCCGGGCAAGTCGGAGCAGAGTTGGGCGTATTCGGTACCAACGTCGAAGTCGGATTCACAGACCAGCACTTCGGGGTTGTTGCTAGACAATTAACCGCCCGTTACTGGTGGCAGAAAGGCGACTTCATCGCCGGCTTTCAGTAAATGGTTGATAGCGACTATTTCCTGGTTGACCGCTATAAGTGTCTGGGTTTCATTCAAGGCTCGGCCAAGATCCGGGAACTCTGCTGACAGTTGTTGGCGCAATTCATCTGCGCTGGTGCTGTCATTTGTAAGTGTTACCTCAAAGGATTCCTTGTCGTGCAGATCGCAGAAACGACCAAAAAGTAGAACTTTAATCACCGATTCTCCAGTCACCGCTTTTACCCCCGGTCTTTTCCATAAGTTGAATAGACTCGATCACGATGCCTTTGTCCAGTGCCTTACACATATCGTAAAGGGTGAGTGCGGCTACCGAGGCGCCGGTCAAGGCTTCCATTTCCACGCCGGTTACACCCTTAGTGGAACAGCTAACCTGAATCTGGATACTATCATTGTCTCGTGCGGAAAGATCCACAGAAACTTTGTTAAGAGCCAGCGGATGGCACAGTGGAATCAGATTCGAGCACTGTTTTGTTGCCTGAATTGCCGCTATTCGAACGGTTGCCAGTACGTCACCCTTGGGCATATCTTCAGCATAGATTCGCTCAAGAATGCTTTTGCCAACCTTTACCTTGGCCGTTGCGGTGGCGGTGCGAAGGGTTTCTGCTTTACTGGAAACATCCACCATATGCGCTTCGCCAGAACTGTTGAGATGAGTGAAATCCGACATGTTTTAGTCTTGATCGTCCTGTATCTCTTCAGCCTTTGTTTCAATAGCGCGTCCGGCAGCTTGGAGGTCTTCGCCAATCCCGCTAATGGTGTTGCAACCCGCTGTAAAAATGGTAATTCCCAGATACAGGAACACCATTGCTAATCTCTTTATGCCTTGCACAGATTTTCTCCTGCTACATTGGAAGCTAAAAGCGGACATTCTTGCACTGCCGGCGCGCTACTTCTAGTCTTCTGGTGAATCGAATTCCCAGAAGCTCCAGAAGGCTAACCTGCTCTCCCGTTAATATTGGTATATGGGTGGTATGGAATGAGCCAGCGATTTAAAAAATCGTCGCAATAAGAAGTAAATTGGCACTGGATTTTCAAAAATTAACAAGCACATTCTAGAAGATGCCCTGACAAGAGGAGATACTGCTGTCAGCGGGGGCATATAAATTGTTGGGGGGCTAACACAGCTATTGTTCCTGTATGAAGCCAATTGCATTGAAAATCCGTTATTTCTTTTACCTCTTGCCGGTAGTTTTACTGCTGTCCGCATGTGATCAAAGCTTCAACAGTGATCAGGATTCCCGTTTGGAATTGCTCAATCTGCTGCACGAACAGCGTTCGCAAGTGTTGGTCGACAGCGAATGGCTGGCAGATTATGCCTATTATCCGGATGTGCATATCCTTGAGCTGGGACGCAGTCGAAACGAATTTGAACAAGGCCACATTCCTGGCGCCAAACATATCGATTGGCAGGTGGATATCACTGACCCGGAGCAACCCGAAAGATATGTTTTGCCTCCACAGGAGGTATTTGAGCAGTTAATGAGTCGTCTGGGGATCAGCTCCGGTTCGAGTATCGTGTTGTATGACAGCATGAGTAATCGCGCGGCGGTAAGGATGTATTGGACCCTCAAGTACTATATGCACGATTCCGTTAAAGTGCTGGACGGTGGTCTCACAGCCTGGCAACAGGCTGGTTATTCACTGAGCGATGAACCGGTCAAGGTAGAAGAACAAAGCCAGTATCAGGTTGAAAGCCTCAACGAACGACTATTGGCAGACAGCTTGTATGTTTTCTCCAATCTTCAGGACCGAAGGCACAGTCTCGTTGACGCCAGACCTTTCACTCAATTCATTGGACAAGAGCCGGGCAAGGTTTCCCATCGGGACAACTACCTTCAGCGACTGGGACATATCTCCGGGGCGCATAGCGTTCCCTGGGAGGATCACTTGCAGATGGATGGCGCTTTCAAATCCACCGAAGATCTACTGGCACTCTACGCTGCCCATGATATTCATCGGGAAAATACGCTCATCACCTACGCGAATGACGGTCTGGATGCGGCCATGCCCTGGTTTGTTTTACACGAACTTCTGGGATATCAGGATGTCCGTCTCTATGACGGATCTCTGGTGGAATGGGCTGATCGGGAGGATCGGCCTATGAGTACAGAGCAATTCTGTCTGTAATCTTCAATGGGCAAAACCTCACCTTGGATAAAACACCGCAATCTCGGTCAAGATATCCAGTTCCTCCGGTCTCAAAATGCGCAGCAATTGAGAGGAGGCGTAGATGCAAGAGGTACCAGTAAAATCCTACCAAGCCCGTATTGACAGGGTTTGTGATTTTATTTTGCAACACCTGGAAGAGCCTCTGTCGGTAGAGCGCTTGAGTCAGGTTGCAAACTTTTCCAAGTACCATTTCCATCGACAGTTCGCCGCGAATACCGGGGTTAATGTTGGCCGTTATGTGCAGTTGATGCGCTTAAAGCGGGCTTCTTATCAACTGGTATTCAATAGGGATATGCAGGTTATACAGATTGCCTTGGAGGCCGGTTTTGACAACCCGGAATCTTTCTCACGGGCTTTCAAATCGACCTTTGGACAAACTCCTTCTCAATTTCGGAAGGCCCCTGATTGGCGGGCCTGGCATCAAGAGTACAACTACCCGGAAAAGGGAAGGAACAAGAGAATGAATCCAAATATAGAAGTAAAGATTGTCGATTTTACCGAGACCAAGGTGGCGGTTCTTGAGCATCATGGTTCACATGAATTGCTGAACAATTCGGTGATGCAGTTTATTGAATGGCGTAAAAGCAGCAGGCTTTCACCCGTGGATACCAGCCGCAGTTTTGGTATTCCCAATGGTGATCCCAAAGCTATGGCGGCGGAAGATTTCCAGTTCGATATTTGTGGCTCGGTCAATGCTGATGTGCCGGAAAATCCCCAAGGGGTTATCAATAAAACCATTCCCGCTGGACGCTGTGCCATGTTGCGGCATCTGGGCTCTCGGGGTGAAAAAATGGACGCCAAAATTTACCGGCTTTATCGGGATTGGCTGCCACAGAGTGGCGAAGAGCTGCGGGACTTCCCGGTCTATTTTGAGTTTATTAACCTGTTCCCGGAGGTGCCGGAGCATCAGCTAATAACCGATATTTATTTGCCCTTGAAATAAGCCTCCAACATACAGGGCGGTTCTGTTAACTGTCCTGTACGGAGGTCGGTTGACTCATTTTTTGGCCAAGCGCCGGAACAGTATTATTGACAGGAAAAGGCCAATTAATGCAATTGCCGCAAGCAGAAAAAAGTAATGTTGAAAGCCGACAAAACCCGGATTGGCATCCAGAATGCGTCCGGTAATTGGGGCGAAAAAAACATCCGGCGTAAAACCCATAAGGGATATGACGCCGACAGCGGTTCCTGTGGAGTTGATGTGCAGGTTGGACTCTTCCAGAAGAGCGAAATAAACCCCGCGCAACGCATACACTGCAACAAAGGTTATCAGCAGGTTGGCCATGAGCCAGCCGAGAACAGTGTATCCCGGTGAAGCCTGGCCCAGCATAAGAAAGGACAGCAGCAGTACACTGATAAAAATGGAGATGGTTCGGCACGCCCCGATGCGATACACGATAAGTCCAGCCGCCACCGCTGCTACGGGGCGTAAATAACTGGCCATGGTGGTAAATTTGGCCGATTCAATCTGGCTCATACCCAGAACTTGCACTGCGTAGACACCGTAATTGTCCAGGGCGCGAAAACCGCAATAGGCCGATATGATAATACCGCCCTGTATCCAGACGTTAAGGTCTTTCAGAACCGCTATGCGTTGTTTCATGCTGGGGTGAGTGGTGGTTCTCGGCCGTGCGGCCAGAAAACCCTCTGTATCACTGGGCAATAGGCACCATACCAGATACGAAACGATCAGGGTCATCAGAGTGTAAAAGCCAATTACCATCTGCAAGCCCTTGCGCGGTTCATGCAACTCCAGGTTTGCCCAGATGGAAAATATAAACACCGCTATGCTGGCAAACAGACTGGCGACCAGTCCCCGGCCCCCGTCGAGAAAACCAAAGGCCAGCCCCTGCGTCTTTACATTACCCCACAGCCGGGTGGTTTTGATCAAAGCAGACCAGAACAGAAGAATGGTGGTAACACCCCAGTAGCCAAATAACAGTTTCAGGCCAAGCAGGGACGGAATGGTATACAAATAAATACCGCCCAAAGCGGTAACCAGTAACGACACTGCCATCAAGCGGGTTGGCACAAAACGGTCGGCGATCAGCCCCCCCGGTATATAAGACAACAGGGCGACCAAACCGTAGAGGCCAAAAACGTCCCCCAGCTCAGCATTGTTCAGAGAGAAAACTTCCAGAAAGGTGGGGCGAAAAAACCGTGCGAGGTGGAACGGCAGGCTGAATATCATTTCTCCAGCCAGAATCAGTACTGCCAAGACGGCAAATCGGATGGTTTGAGCCTGAGTGTCAAATGCGTGATTGATAGCTTGTTCCTTGATTACAGCGAAGGGTGTTTAGCTCCATCCATCAAGATAAGGCGATTGTCGGGAAAAAAGAAGACCTGCGTGTTAATCTCCGCAGCCGGAAATCACTTGCCGAGCAAAGATGAACTCAGCCGAGCCAGACCAGTCAACCCGGGTTGACCCAAAGCGGGAACATGCCTTTGCGATCCTGACCCCGGATTATGTACTACAAGCGGTTGAGGCTCAGGGCTTTATCACCGATGGCCGAATGCTGGCCCTCAACAGTTATGAAAACCGCGTCTATCAGGTTGGTCTGGAAGATGCTGATCCCATCATCGTCAAGTTCTACCGCCCGGAACGCTGGACAGCACAGCAAATTCAGGAAGAGCAGGACTTTACCTTTGAGTTGGAAGAGCAGGAGTTGCCGGTGGTGACTCC
>JBFHKI010000081.1:0-8060 GCA_041595415.1 Pseudomonadales bacterium
AGTATTTTCCCCGCCAATCTGCCATACAGCGAAATCCAGATATACGACGGTCGACAAACAACCCCGGATTTTTTACTGGCCTCCAGTCTCAGCCAACAGAGCCCGGATAATCAGTCTTCTGCAACCAATCTGCTGTTAGATATCCCTCTGGAATTGGGGCAAGGTCTTTGGACTGTCAGGGTAAGGGCCACACCCGGGTTCTACAGCCTCCTGGATCGCCGTTATCCATGGGTAATATTTCTCGGTGGATTTGTTATCAGTTTGGCACTGGCCCTACTAATCTGGTCGGAACAAAAATCCCGCCTCAAGGCTCTTCAGTTAGAGTTGAGTGAAGCTCAACTTGCGATAGCTTTTGATTCCATTGGCGATGCAGTTATCCGAACCGATACAAAAGGCGGTATAACCGGATTAAACCCTATTGCGGAGCAATTAACCGGCTGGCCCAAAGCAGAAGCACTGGGCAGTCAAATCGAGCAAGTCATTAAACTTATCAATGAAGATAAGCGTCAACCTGCGCCACCACCTATCAAAAAGGTCGTCACCACCGGTGAAATTTGTGGTCTGAGTAACCACACTGTACTGATAGCCCGAGATGGTAGTGAATTTTCTGTCGCCAGTAGTACCGCTCCTATTCGCGATTCAAAAGGGGAGATTCTGGGCACAGTACTGGTTATTCGGGATGTCAGTTCCCGACGTGCCCAAGAGCTGGCCCAGGCTCGTTTGGCAAGCATAATTGAATCTTCTGACAGCAGCATTGCCAGCATCAGTCTGGACGGAAAGGTAGAAAGCTGGAATCCGGGCGCTGAACAAATGTCGGGTTACACAGCCGAAGAGATTATCGGCGAATCCAGTATGCAGCTTGTTCCACCTGACAAGAGGGATGAGGAAAAAGCAATTATAGCCCAGGTTATGAAAGGGCAGCGTGTTCCAGGTTATGAGACCCAGATATTAACCAAGGATGGTCAGAGGCTCGATGTTTCCGCCATTCTGTCACCGATCCTGAACTCTACAGGCGAAATCGTCGGGGTATCCAAGATAAACAGGGACATCAGCGAGAAAAAGAAATCCCTTGAGGAGCTGGACTGTTTCTTTTCTCTTTCTCTGGATCTTTTTTGCATCGCCAATCCCGACGGCAGCCTTAGACGCGTCAGTGCTGCCGTTACCGATATTCTCGGTTGGAGTATCGAAGAGTTTATGTCTCAACCGCTGTTCGAATTTGTTCACCCGGATGATCTGACAAAAACTCTGGAAACCGCAAAAGAACAAACTGAGCAAGGGAAGACAGTTATCAGTTTTCGTAACCGATACCGTCACAAAAACGGTTCCTGGCGTGTGCTCTCCTGGAATTCAGTACCTTATAAGGGTTTGCTCTATGGTGTTGCCCGGGATGTCACCGAATTAAAAGCATTAGAGTTACGCAATATTGAAAGGACAAAAGAACTTGAAGCTGCACGTTTGGCCGCTAACGCCGCCAATCGGGCAAAAAGTGCATTTTTGGCCAATATGTCCCATGAGATACGCACCCCGTTAAATGCTATCTCCGGTATGGTGGAACTTATTTCACACACTCATGATCCCGATGAACTGGCCAAAATGTTCAGAGTGATCGATCGATCCGCAAATTCTCTGACCACCTTGATTGACGACGTACTGGATCTATCCAAAATCGAGGCAGGACGCTTTGAAGTGAATATGCAACCCACGTCCATATTCGATATTGTCGAATCTGCGACGGAAATGTTTACCGGTAGTGCCAGTCAGAAAAACCTCTCACTGAAGAACCATCAAGATCAAAACGTTCCCCGATTGGTAAAAAGCGATCCGCAAAGGCTCAAGCAAATCCTACTCAATTTACTGGGCAATGCCATCAAGTTTACAGACTCCGGAGGCGTTGAAGTCCGTACCCATATGGACGGATATTCCGACTCTCTAGCCATTGTGCGTATTGAGGTAAAGGACAGCGGAATTGGCATTTCCCCTGAAGAACAGGGAAGACTCTTTCACCCCTTTGTACAGGCTTCACCGGAAACGGCCAACAGGTTTGGAGGAACAGGACTGGGGCTGGCAATTTCTATCCGGCTGGCGGACTTGCTTGGCGGTGATCTCTCTCTTCAAAGTGAACCGGGACAAGGCACCACAGTCACTTTGACCCTGCACCTTGAGGTACTTGAAGAAGCAGAGCACCCACAACAAAACAAACCCCTCAGCCAAAAGCCAGAGCCGGTTTTCTCGCAACAGACTCCTTCCTGTAAAAACAAAATCCTTATCGTTGATGACAACACATCCAATTTACTGGTTTTACGCCAGCAATTGTCCATGCTCGGTTGTGATGTTGATGAAGCTGAGAGCGGCGAAGAAGCTTTCGAGATGTATAAAAGTAACGATTATTGTCTTCTGATAACGGATTGCCACCTGAAAGGAATCAGCGGATATGAACTCGCTAGAAAAGTCCGCGAGTCCGAAGCAGCGCAAAGAACCGAAGAGCATATCCCGATCATTGGTTATACCGCGGATGCCACCAGCAGCTCCCGAGATCGATGCATTATTTCCGGGATGAACGATCTTATTATCAAACCGGTCAACCTGAGACAGCTTGCCCAGATACTGGAGAAAGTACTGAAACAGGTGGACACCACAGAAGATTAACCCAGTCCCCGGTTCGACATGAACCTCGGCCAAATAAGTTTGGCTCGGTTTAATCCAGCTTGCTATTAAATCTTTTCAGGGCGACGGCACCGTAGATTAGAACAAAAAGCACCAGAATCCACATCTCCTGGCCAATTGCTGCAGTATCTGCCCCTTTTAGCATTACCCCTCGCACCACCCGTAAAAAATGGGTGAGCGGAAAAATCTCACCCAGATATTGCGCCCATATGGGCATACCCAGAAAGGGAAACATAAAGCCCGATAACATCAGCGAGGGCAAAAAGAAAAAGAAGGTAAGTTGCATGGCCTGCATCTGGGTTTTGGCCGCCGTAGATATAGCGTAGCCCAATACCACCAGAGACAGCACAAAAATCATAATACCTACCAGCAGCAGGGGCAGAGCACCGACAAAGGGCACCGAAAAAAGCCATCTCGCGGCCAGCAAAACCACCACCACCTGCACGGCCCCCACCAACAGATAGGGCGCCACCTTGCCGAGCATGATCTCCAGGGGCGAGGCCGGCATGGCCAGCAGATTCTCCATAGTGCCACGTTCCCTTTCCCGGGTAAGCGCCATGGAAGTCATCATCACCATGGTCATTTGTAAAATCACCCCCAGCAGCCCCGGCACAATGTTGTATTGGGAAATGGCTTCGGGGTTATAAAGCTTGTGCACAACAAACTCGAAAGGCTGGGAGGCCGTACTGTCCTGTCCCGGCTGCAACAAGGCGCTTTGCACCACATTGCTCAACACACTCAGGGCTCCGCTGGAAGCCGCCGGGTCGGTGGCATCAGCCTGAATCAGTACCTGCGGTGTCTCCCCCCTGGCGATATGACCGGAAAAATTGGGAGGAATGCTGATAACAAAGGATACCTGTCCGGAAGCCAGCAAATTTTCCGCCGCCTCGGCAGAATCGATCATTTCGGTAAAACGATAGTAATTGGTCAGTTCCAGTGCCGCCAACACCGCCCGGCTGGTCTCGTCGCGACTGGCATCAAAAACCGCTGTGGGCAGACCGCGTGGGTCACTGTTGATCGCGTAACCGAAGAGCACCAGTTGCATCAGGGGTACGCCCAACATCATGGCAAAGGTAACCCGGTCGCGGCGCATCTGGATAAACTCTTTGGCAAAGACGGCTTTCAAACGCCCCCAACTGAACCAGCGGTATCTTTGCCCAGCGCCCTTTTGACCGAATAATTTACCCGCCACGACTTTGCTCCTGCATGTTGTCGGTGGCATCACTCATAAATTTGATAAAAACATCTTCCAGACTGGTTTCACCCGGGCGAACGTCGATACCGGGCAACTCACTGAGGGACTGTAATGACTTGAGCAACGCGTCCGGATCCTGACCCACTACATGTACCGATGCCCCAAAGGGCGCGATCTGTTCAACACCCGGTGCCCCGCGCAAACGTTTTTCTATTTCCGGTAGAGGTGCCCCCTGCACAATATAGGTAGTCAGGTCCGACTCGCGTACCACATCCTCTACACTGCCGGTAGCTATCATCCTGCCGTAGGAAATATAGCTGATACGGTGGCAGCGCTCGGCTTCATCCATATAGTGAGTGGAAACCAGCACCGTCATCCCCTCCGCTGCCAGACGATGAATTTCGTCCCAGAATTCTCGCCGTGCCTTGGGATCAACCCCTGCGGTGGGTTCATCGAGCAACAGTAATTTGGGCCGATGCATAATACAGGCCGCCAGAGCCAGCCGCTGTTTCCAGCCACCGGAAAGACTGCCCGCCAACTGCGCCCGACGGCTGCTTAAACCGAGTTGCTCCAGAGTGGTATCCACCTCTTTATCCGGGTTTTCCATCTCATAAAGACGCGCCACAAACTGCAGATTCTCGGCAATGGTCAGATCCTCGTAAAAAGAGAACTTCTGAGTCATATAACCGACTTGGCGTTTGATCTTCAGGCTGTCGGCAATCAGATCCAAACCCAAGACCTGACCACTGCCACTGTCTGGTGACAACAATCCACAGATCATGCGGATGGTCGTGGTTTTGCCGGATCCGTTGGGGCCAAGAAACCCCACGATCTCACCGCGATCCACTTGCAGGGAGACATCATCTACCACCCTACGCCCATCGTAGGACTTGGTAATGCCCCTGACATCGATAACCTTCACTCGGCGGTCTTCAGGAGCACATCGACAATTTGACCGGGAGCCAGTTGCAGACTATTGCTGCCGGAACGGGCTTCCACCCGATAAACCAATTCCTGACGCCGGTCCGCCGAATAAATCACCGGTGGGCTGTACTCCACTTCCTGCCCCAGATAGGTGATAACCACATCCGTCGGAGGTTCGCACCCGCTGCAATCCAGCTCAACGGATTGCCCCAGTTGCAAGCCCGACCTAAGGGCTTCCGGCACAAAAAAGGTCACCAGGCGACCATTGTCCGGAAGCAGCTGAATCACCGGCGCCGATGGCCCGCTGGTTTCTCCCGCCCGTTTCAGTATCTGTGTCACAAGCCCCTCAGCCGGAGCATATATCTCGCGTTCAGACAGCAGCCATTTGGCGTTTTCCAGTTGCGCCCGGGCCAGAGCCACCGAAGCGCTCGCCGATTTTATTTCGTCCTCGCGGGCCGAAAGTTTGGCAACTTCGAGGTTGGCCTGTATCTGCTGCAAATTGGCCGCGGCTGTTTCTTGCGCGGTAATTGCCTGATCCAGATCCGAAGCACTGACAAACTGCCCGGCCGCAGAAAGCTGTGTCAGGCGCTCTTTATCGCGTTCACTCTGGGCCAGAGCCACCCTCGCTGAACTCAGTTCCGCTTCGATTACGGCTATTTCTTCCGGCCTTTTACCCAATTGCAGGTTGGCCAACTGGGCCTGGGCTTGTTCAAGGTTGGCTTGCGCCTGACTCAGGGCACTTCGCGCATCACTGCTTTCCTGCACAGCGATTAAATCCCCCGCTTTGAGCACATCACCACGTTGCACCAACAGCTGGTTTAAACGGGCAGTTGTAACCGGCGCAACCTCGACATATTCACCTTCCACAAAGCCGACAAAACTGTCCGGACCAGTTTGACAATTCATCCAAAATGCCAGATGCAGAGCGCACAAAAATTCAATCATGATTCACCTCGAGCCTCTGTTTAGCGGCTGCCAATACCAGTTTAAAGTTCTGGGTCAACACTCCGACTATGGAGTCCAGTTCAGCTTCGCCAATCTCAGCCCAGTCCATACGTTGTGTAACTATCGGTCGGGCAAGGCGGAAATAGACCATCTGACCGAGCAGGGAGAAAAGTCTCAGTTTGGTCTGTTCAGCTTCGGCCTCATCACCGGTTGCCCGCTGCCAAAGCAGACAGAGATTGGCGTGCGCCGGACCATAGATGCCAAGATAAATGTGCTCCAGTGCATCGGAAGGATGTATCAACTCGCGCATAATAAAGGGCACAAAATCCTGTTTTTGCTTTTGGCCAATCAGAAACCGTGCCAACTTGGCATAGAAGCTTACCAATAGCGTTTCGGCCTCTTGCGGACTGCTATCTGAACGAACCTGATCGATATCCAGAAGCCCCTGGGTGACCTCGGAAAACGCCTCGACAATCAATTCTGCACAGGCCAGACGCAAACCCGCTTTACCACCGAAATGGTAATTCACTGCGGCGATATTGGTTTGCGCCAAAGTGGCGATTTGTCGAATAGAGGTTGCGTCATAGCCGCGCTCCCCGAACAACTGTAATCCGGCTTCCAACAAGGCGCTGCGGGTGGGATCTGCGTGACTGCGAACTTTGTTACGCATAGAAAGCCCCTGAGGCAAAAAAACAGAGTGTAATCAAACGATCGTTTGAATAGCAAACCTTTTTATCTAACCGAAAAACAAAAACCGCCCCAGAGTATTTTCTAGACTGGGGACAGTCCGCTGTTTAATACCGCTTTATGGTTCTTCCAGTCGGGCATTACCGAGGCCACCAGATTGTGGAAGCGACGATTGTGAGAGGGTTCCAGAAGATGGGTCAGTTCGTGCACCAGAACGTATTCGAGACAGCCTGGCGGATATTTGGCTAACTCCAGGCTTAACCAGATACGGGCCTTGTGGATATTGCAACTGCCCCAGCGGCTTTTCATGCGCCGTATACGGCATTCGCGCGCCTGCACACCAACCCGGGGTTGCCAGAGATCCATCAAGTCGGGAAGTCGTTCAACGAGCTGCTCCCGATAGAAAGCATCCAGTAGTGCTTGTTTGCTTTCCTGTGAGCTGTCAGCAGGCGTGTGCATCAATAACCGCTGACTTTCGAGGACAATCCGCGCTTTGCTTGCCGGAATAATCTCCAGCCGGTATTTCTGACCCCATAGCGGCAGGAAACTACCGGTTTCCAATTCTGTGGACAAACTGGCCCGGCGCTTTAAAACTCGCTTCCGGGCCGCTTCTATCCAGTCCAAACGGGATGCCACAAAGGCCTCTACCTGACGGCGCTCAACCCGCAGTGGAGCGGAAACATGGACGGCACCACTGCTGGCCTGCACACGCAAATTAATATTGCGCACCCGCTTGCGGGTAAAAACCACATCCAGCCCCGCCATTTGCGTCTGCTCCGGTTGATATTTCATTTAGAGCCTTTAGCCAATAAAGAGCCTTTTGCCGGTAAAGAGCCCTCAGCGGGTATATAGCCTTCAGCAGCCAGTGGAGTGCTCTCGGCAGACTCAAAGCCCTGATCCAAATAACAAGGCCGGGCACCGGGTTGCCAGAGTGGAAACTTGGGCATAGCTCGGGCAAACAACTCAGAGCCCAACCACTGCTCCAACCAGATATCCAGATACTCAAAATGCTGCGCATCGAACCAGTCTTTATCTACATAGGCGAATTGACGCACAAAGGGAAAGATCGCCAGATCGGCAAAGTCGCCTCCGGCAAAAAGATTGGCCGCCGAACCCTCCATCTCCAGTTGCAGATCGAGGTCGCGCAAGAATCCCATAGCTTGGTCCCGGTAGTATTGCTGCGGATGCTCGGGATAGCCCACATGGTATTTATATCGGTCCAGCCAATATTTGAATTCCTTATCGTTGCGCTCTATAAATTCCAGTTCCAGCGCACCGGGCATATTGAGTTTTTGCGAGCCTTCTTCGCGCACCGCCCACTGCATAATCTGCAGGCTTTCTTGCAACACCTTGCCATTCGGCAACTGCAATACAGGCACTGTACCCTTGGGCGAAATCGCCAGCATGGCTTCCGGTTTGTCTTTCAGAAGTATCTCGCGCAGTTCCACCTGTATGTCAGTTGACAACAGGGCCAGCCGAGCCCGCATGGCATAGGGGCAACGCCGAAAAGAGTAAAGTACGGGAACGATCAGTTATCTCCGAAACACTTCTGTTCTAGTGATTATGTCCACCGGGGCCGTGAGCGTGGCCGTGGGCCAACTCTTGCTCGGTGGCTTCGCGTATATCGACTATCTCGATATCAAAT